>NZ_CP058988.1:302586-605173 GCF_019278565.1 Cellulophaga sp. HaHa_2_95
CCGTTTCTTTTAAGTGATACTGTTGGATTTATTCGTAAGCTACCTACCCAATTAGTAGAAAGTTTTAAAAGTACCTTAGATGAAGTAAGAGAGGCAGATTTACTGCTCCATGTGGTAGATATCTCTCACCCTCAGTTTGAAGAGCACATTGCTTCCGTAAATAAAATTTTAGGGGAAATTGGAAGCGGAGATAAAAAAACTATTATGGTTTTCAATAAGATTGATCAATTTACACATGAAACTATTGATGATGATGATCTTATTACAGAAAGAACAGAAGAGCATTTTACCTTAGATGAATGGCGAAAAACTTGGATGCGTAAAGTAGGAGACCGCGCCTTATTTATCTCCGCATTGAATAAAGATAATTTAGACGAATTTAGAAAAAGAGTCTATGACGAGGTAAGAGATATTCATGTGACGCGTTTTCCGTATAACAATTTTCTTTACCCAGAACATTTGGACGAATATTAGTGTAATTTTCCTACTTCATAAAAGTATGGAAACTGGTATTTAATCGAAGAAATGATACCGTTTACATTTTCGCAACAAAATAGTAGGGGTTGACAACATAAAAGTGGCACTTACGGTATTTGCTTCTATCTTTGACCTGTAGTTAACATGTAGTGTTTACCCCAAGTTACACTTAATGAATTAACCGAAAAGCATTGAGATTCCCAAATCGTGTGCTTGACCTACAAAAGCTTATAAAAAATAATTAGTCCCCCAAGACTAGCTAAAAATGTAGCCTGTTTCGTTTAAGAAATTAAACGAAACAGGCTTTTTTGTATCCTAACATTTTAATACTACCCTTTTGGTCTGTAGGAAAAAAGACGCCATCATACCGCTTGTCGGAAAAAATAAACCATTCATATGTTTTACAACAAAATAAGATAGCTTCACAACAAAATTTGCTCAAAATCTTAGCCTCCTCACTACCTTTACATCATATTTAATAGCGGAGTTTTTCCCCAAATTAATGAAGTTATTAAATTAAAAAACCCGTGTAACGGTTCCCCAATCGAAGCACAGAATTAACAATAAATATAATTCCAAATCACCAAAGACCTACTTTACAAAGCAAAAAAAACGCCCTTCGAAAGAAGGGCGTTTTTTGTTATATAACGCTTTACGAAATTCGTGTTTAGAACGAGTAGTTCAAACCAGCCATCCAGTACGTTTGTAGTTTATTGTCAACATCATCAAAACTAGTTGCTGTTGCAGGATCTTGATTTAAAGCATAATTAAGTGCTTCTTGTTTATTGCTTCTTAAACCAAAGTCAAAACCAACTCCAATACCTTTCCATAATGTGTAACCAAAAGAGTTTGTCCAAGTTACGTTAGACAAATCACTACTCTTGTAGCTTTGGAACATTGATAGGTTAGTCTTAAAGTTTATAGCACCAATTTTTCTAGTATAATCTGCTACTATTTTAGCACCTAAAGAAGATTCAAAAACAGAATCATCACCTTTACTAAATACAAAATTGTAGTTTAAAGGGTGAATTACCACTATTAAATCTTGAATTGGAGTCCATGTAGCACCAATACCTAGGTCTAAGTATCCTGGATCGTTAAAGTTGTTTAAAACCGTAGTTCTATACTCTGCTAATCCTGAAGCTGCTAAAGTTTTTGTAATGTTACGACCATATAATGACGTAAGTTGAAACACATCTGTAGTCGCTTCAAAGTTATCACTATCTGTTGGGTCATTCTTATCATCTAATTTTACCCAAGCAAAATTTACGTTTGCAGAGTTTCTCCAGAAGAATTTTTCTTCTTTAAGGTTTGCGAATGCATTAACTGTAAAGCCAATATTTCCTGAGCTATTGTCTGGCGTTCCTTGTGCGTACCAGTTGCTAAAGCTAGAAATACTACCACCGATAGTACCAAAGGCACCAATTTTCCAACCTGGCATGGCATCAATTTGAGCTTGAAGGGCATCTACTTTACCTTGAAGGGCAGCAATAGAATCTTTTTTTGGAGCCTGTTCTGCTTTAAGCTCTTCAACAGTTTGCGAAAAACCTGCTGTGATTGCAAAACTTGCAACCAATGTGAATACTAATTTTTTCATAATTTAATGTTTAGTGTTTAAAATTTTGAAGCGCAAATTTACTAATAGAATCGATAAATCAGCGCTCAAACACCTATTTTCTTTTAAATAATGGCACAGAAGAGCATGCCTCACCATACATTATACTCCTTGCAACCGTCTGTATTTTTGCAGTTGCTTGCAAGTATGCATTGGCAGGAACAGGTTTTTTACTACATCCTTTTATAATCACCGGAAGGTCTTTAAAAGGAGTAACATCGATATGCTCTATAATGGTTTGATAGAGTGAAGTTTCTAAATCTTCCAAACTACCTACCACCACTTTTTTAGCAAAGGGCTGAAGTCTCGTGGTAATTAGCATATAAGCCCAGCCAGGAATAATGGCGTCTGTTGAGCAGGTTAGTGCTACGAATACATCTTGATATTGGTTCCAATCATGCTGTTCTATTGCTGCCCTAAAATCTTTCTCACGAAGAATAAAACCTTCGTAAAGCCAATCTTTAATATCTAAAAGTACGCGCTCTCCCTTTGGATAGAAATCTTCTAAATCAAAAGTTACAAGCTTACTCTCAGAAACCTTATTTATTATTTCATCCATAACACTGTATTTTAGACTATCAAAAGTGAAAAAAAAGAATTAAATGCTTCGTATTCTTAAAGCATTCCTAATTCTAATTTAGCTTCTTCACTCATTAATTCTTGCGTCCATGGTGGATCAAAAGTAATTTCTACCTCTGCATCTTTAACAGCATCTAAAGATTTTACCTTCTCTTCTACCTCGGCAGGCAATGATTCTGCCACAGGGCAGTTTGGAGAGGTTAAGGTCATTAGAATTTTAACTTCATTATCTTCATTTACAAAAACATCATATATTAATCCTAATTCGTAAATGTCTACTGGTATTTCAGGATCATAGATTGTTTTTAACACAACGACTATTTGTTCTCCTAATTCTGCTGTATCTATTGTTGCTTCTTCGCTCATCTTTAAAATTTTAAGGTTTTATAATTAACCTACTTGCGTTTGATACGCAATTGCGTATAATTTTATTTGTTTTATCATGCTTACTAATCCATTGGCTCTCGTAGGGGACAAATGCTCTTTCAACCCTATTTCATCAATAAATGCAGTGTCTGCGTCGATAATATCTTTAGGCTTTTGGTTGCTAAATGCTCGGATTAGAATAGCAATGATCCCTTTGGTTATAATAGCATCACTATCTGCCGTAAAAACGAGTTTATCGTCCTCTAAATCTGCATGCACCCAGACTTTACTTTGACACCCTTTGATAATATTATCCTCTGTTTTGTATTGTGATTCAATCAGGGGTAAAGATTTCCCTAAATCTATCATATACTCATAACGTTGCATCCAATCATCAAACATTGAAAACTCATCTACGATATCGTCTTGTATTTCTTTAATGCTCATGTTTTAATATTTAATTTGCCTTACCCCGAAAAGGGTAGCTTAAACTATTGTACAAAAATACAATAAGTATTCATTGGTTTCAGTTGCTTAAGAAAATGATTAAAGTATTGCTACAGGCGCACTACTCCAACATAGACTTCGCTTTTTTAACGGCTGCTACCAAAACATCAACCTCTTCTTTGGTGTTATAAAAACTAAAGCTGGCTCTCACAGTGCCAGGTATTTTATAGAAGTCCATAATTGGCTGTGCACAATGATGCCCTGTACGAACTGCAACCCCTAATTTATCTAATATTGAGCCTATATCATAAGGGTGTATTGCCCCTACATTAAAAGAGATAACCGCTGTTTTTTCTTTGGCAGTACCATAGATTTTTAATCCGTCAATCGCTAACAATTCTTCTGTAGCATATTCTAAAAGCTCCTGCTCATAAGCGGCTATTTCGTCAAAACCAATGGCATTCATATAATCTAAGCCTGCTCCCATTGCAATACCTCCACAGATATTAGGAGTGCCTGCCTCAAACTTATGCGGAAGATCTGCATAGGTTGTTTTTTCAAAAGTTACCTCAGCAATCATTTCCCCACCTCCTTGATATGGTGGTAATTTATTTAGCCACTCTTCTTTTCCGTACAATACTCCTGCGCCCGTTGGTCCACAAATCTTATGAGCAGAAACCGTATAAAAATCTGCGTTTAATGCCTGCATATCTGCTTTAATATGTGGTGCCGCTTGCGCCCCATCTATAAGCACCGCTGCACCCACTTTATGTGCTGCATCGATAATTTCTTTAATAGGATTTACGGTTCCCAAAGCGTTAGAAACGTGGTTACAGAATACTAGCTTTGTTTTATCTGATAATAACTCATGATAAGCACTCATAATAAGCTCTCCATCCAAGTTCATAGGAATCACTCTTAAAATGGCCCCAGTACGCTCACACAACATTTGCCAAGGCACAATATTAGAGTGATGCTCCATAGCAGAAACAATAATTTCGTCTCCTTTTTTTATTAGCGATGAAAAACCATTGGCTACAATATTAATACTGTGGGTGGTTCCTGAAGTAAAGATAACCTCATATGATTTTGCCGCATTAAAATGCTTTTGAATCTTTATTCTTGCTTGCTCATATTTATCCGTAGCTTCCTGAGATAAAGCGTGAACACCACGATGAATATTTGCATTATAGTTGCTGTAATAATCTACAATCACATCAATCACCTGTTGCGGTGTCTGTGATGTTGCTGCATTATCAAGATAAACCAAGGGTTTTCCATTGACTTCCCGTTTTAAAATTGGAAAATCTTTACGAATTTTAGTAACGTCTATCATAGCTCAAATAATTGAACACAAAGATACCGACTATAGCTTAGATAACATTAAAAATTGACTGGTTTCTAAGGAATATGGCCACAAAAAAAGGCTCGAGGATATACCTTGAGCCTTTTTAAGTAATTGTATTGATTGTGGTTAAAACCTAAAACCTACACCTAATTTTAAGGTACTAAATTCATTTATTTTATATTCTTTAGCATCTTCAAGAAAAATAACATCATATTGAATTTGAGCAAAAAATGATTTCGTAATGTCATAGCTAGTACCTAGTACAAAATTGAAGCCCTTATTGTCAACATCATAATCAAAATCACCAAAATTACTACTAGTACCCTCAATCTTGGTATTTACAAAAGAATAGCCAAGTCCGACACTAGGCCTAAGTTTTTCAAGCCCCGGAATACTTACCTCTCCAAAAATCTTAGGTTGTATAAAATAATTTTTAGTTTTAGAGGGTCTTCCAAAGGCATTATCTTCATCGTTTTCTGTAAAGAGGCTACCATTAATACCGACGCCTATTTTTACTATTTGTAAATCAAGAAAACGATACTTTAAACCTATATCTAAAATACCATCACTAAGAAATCCATCATTTAGGGACGTTGGGTAACTAGCCTCCACACTAAATTTTTGATCAGAATCATCTTGCGCGGTTAATGAAATTGAAACCAATGCAAACGAAATTAGTAGTAATAATTTTTGTTTCATGTTTTTTGTATTTAAGTTGTTTTTATAGTTCCCAAATTTGGATAATAAAACAACACAAATAGACTATATGCGCTATAAAAAATTGTTAATTGGCTAATTTTAAGAAAAAAGCCTCGCATCTTAATAATAAGATACGAGGCCTATAATGTATTATCTATTAAATCTAATTACAAATCAAATCCGAGATTAACTCCCAATTTGTTGGCAATTAGTTTATTAATTCTTGTTTTAAGCTCTGGAATACGAACGCTTTCTAAAACATTATTTGCGAACGCATACATTAATAAAGCCCTAGCCTCCTTTTTAGGAATACCACGAGACTGTAAATAAAATAACGCATCTTCATCTAACTGACCAATAGTACAGCCGTGAGAACACTTAACATCATCTGCAAATATTTCTAGTTGCGGTTTTGTATTGATAGAGGCCTTATCACTAATTAAAATATTGTTGTTTTGCTGAAAAGCATTGGTTTTTTGAGCCAATTTTTCTACGATAATTTTACCGTTAAAAACTCCCGTAGAACTGTCTCCATAAATACCTTTATAATCTTGGTGACTTTCGCAGTTTGGCTCTATGTGATGTACCAACGTATGGTGATCTACATGTTGTTTATCTCCTAAAATAGTCACCCCTTTCATGGTAGAATCTAAGTATTCACCATTTTGATAAAAGTTAAGATTATTTCTAGTCAACTTTCCACCAAAGCTAAAAGTATGAAACTTCACATCACTCTTATCTTTCTGATCTACATAGGTATTATCAATCAATGAAGCATTTGCTGCATCATTTTGAACTTTGTAATAATCAACAATAGAACTTTTAGCTGCAAATATTTCTGTAACACAATTGGTTAAAACTTCGTTTGAAGTTAAACTCTGGTGACGCTCAATAATTTGAACCTCAGCATTTTCTTCTACGATAATTAAGTTACGTGGTTGCAACATTAAAGAAGCTTCATTACCGGTTGCAAAATGCACAATCTCAATGGGCTTCTTCGGCATTTTATTCTTAGGAATATAAATGTACGCCCCTTCTTTACTAAATGCTGTATTTAAAGTAGTAAGTGATTCATCTTTAGAAGCCACTTTATTAAAATACACATCGATAATTTGCTTGTACATTGGCTTATTTAAAGCAGAACTCATTAAGCAAATATCTACACCGTCATGCGTGGTTTCCGATAAATTTGAGCTAAAAATACCATCTATAAAAACAATTTTATAGGTATCAATTTCATTGATAAAGTACTTTTTTACTTCTTTGTATTCAAGCGCATTTAATTCTTTAGGAAAAATACTGAAATCTACTTTCTGTAAACTATTTAAAGAAGTGTATTTCCAAGCTTCTTCTTTTTTAGAAGGGAAGCCTTTTATCTCGAAATTCTTCATAGCCTCCATACGCACTTCATGAACAGGATGATCTACATCAACATTGTTCTCAAAGGCCATGAATGAAGAAATTAATTTATCTTTTAAATCCATTATTATAAGTATTAAGTATGGAGTATTAGGGTAATAAATGATAAGGACATTTACTAAGTAATACTATTTACTTCTTTAAACTACAGCTTCATTTTTAATCCAATCGTATCCTTTTTCTTCCAATTCTAGCGCTAATTCTTTACCACCAGATTTTACAATTTTTCCGTTGTGTAAAACATGAACAAAATCAGGAACGATATAATCTAACAAACGTTGGTAGTGTGTAATTAAAATTACAGCGTTGTCTTTACTCTTTAATTTATTCACCCCATTTGCTACAATACGCAATGCATCAATATCCAAACCAGAATCAGTCTCATCTAAGATGGCTAATTTTGGCTCCAACATTGCCATTTGAAAAATTTCATTACGTTTTTTCTCTCCACCAGAAAAACCTTGATTTAGCGAACGAGATAAAAACTTACGGTCTATTTCTAGCATTTCAGACTTCTCACGAATTAATTTCAGCATGTCTTTTGCTGGCATATCTTCTAATCCTCTTGCCTTACGCCCTTCATTAATAGCTGTTTTCATGAAGTTAGTTACAGATACTCCAGGAATTTCTACAGGATATTGAAAAGAAAGAAAAATACCTTTATGAGACCTTTCTTCTGGAGAAACATCTTCTAAATCTTCCCCTTCTAATATAACTTGACCTTCAGTAACATCAAACTCTTCTTTCCCTGCAATTACAGAAGATAAGGTGCTCTTACCAGAACCGTTAGGCCCCATAATTGCATGAACTTCTCCTGCTTTAACTTCTAAGTTAATTCCTTTTAAGATTTCTTTACCTTCTACACTTGCATGTAGGTTTTTTATTTGTAACATCCTGATTGTGATTTAATATCTTTTCCTAATTATTTTTTTATCCTACTGAACCTTCTAAACTAATTTCCAATAATTTCTGTGCTTCAACAGCAAACTCCATTGGTAGTTTATTTAAGACCTCTTTACTAAAACCATTTACGATTAACGCAATAGCCTTTTCTGTAGGAATACCTCTTTGATTGCAATAGAAGATTTGATCTTCACCAATTTTACTAGTGGTAGCCTCATGTTCTATTTGCGCCGTTTTATTTTTAGCTTCAATGTAAGGGAACGTATGTGCACCACATTCATTACCCATCAATAGTGAATCACACTGCGAGAAGTTACGCGCATTGTCTGCTCTACTATTAATTTGAACTAAACCACGATAGCTATTTTGAGATTTACCCGCTGAAATACCTTTAGAAATAATTGTACTTCTCGTGTTCTTCCCTAAGTGAATCATTTTTGTACCCGTATCTGCCTGTTGGTAGTTATTAGTAACGGCTATAGAATAAAACTCTCCAATAGAATTATCTCCTTTTAAAATACAAGAAGGATATTTCCATGTTACGGCAGAACCCGTTTCTACTTGCGTCCAAGAAACCTTTGCATTTTTCTCACACAACGCTCTTTTGGTTACGAAGTTATACACCCCACCTTTACCTTCTTTATTTCCAGGGAACCAATTTTGCACAGTAGAATATTTAATTTCAGCGTCATCTAAAGCAATAAGCTCTACAACTGCTGCATGCAATTGGTTTTCATCACGAGATGGCGCCGTACAACCTTCTAGGTATGATACATAACTACCTTCATCTGCAATTACTAGAGTTCTTTCGAACTGACCCGTACCTGCTTGATTAATTCTAAAATAAGTGGATAATTCCATTGGGCAACGAACACCTTTTGGAATGTAACAAAAACTACCATCTGTAAAAACAGCAGAATTTAAGGCTGCATAAAAGTTATCTGTTGTGGGAACGATGGAACCCATGTATTTTTTCACCAATTCTGGATGCTCTTGAATAGCTTCTGATATTGGCATAAAAATAATTCCTTTTTCCCCCAAGGTCTTTTTAAACGTAGTTGCTACAGAAACAGAATCTACAACGATATCTACTGCAACATTTTGAAGCTTCTTTTGCTCATCTACAGAAATCCCTAGTTTTCTGTACATCTCCAATAATTCAGGATCTACATCATCCAAAGATTTATTGGGATCATTTTTTTTGGGAGCAGAATAATACGATATAGCTTGAAAATCTGGCTTTTCATAATGAACATTTGCCCATTCTGGTTCTTCCATTTTTTCCCAAACACGATATGCTTCAATACGCCAATCCGTCATCCATTCTGGTTCGTTCTTCTTTTTAGAAATAGCACGAACAATATCTTCATTTAATCCGATTGGGAATGTATCTGACTCTATATCTGTATAAAAACCGTATTCATATTCTTTGGTTTCTAATTCTTTTTTTAGCTCTTCTTCTGTATATGCCATAAGCCCATTTTACTTCCCCTAGGGGAAATTTAATTTTCTATTCTATCTATTCTACACTCAGTTTATAATGAAAAACTTTCGCCGCAACCACAGGTGCGTTGTGCATTAGGGTTGTTAAAAACAAAACCCTTCCCGTTTAGTCCTCCAGAATATTCTAATACTGTTCCTGCCAAATAAAGAAAACTTTTCTTTTCTACAATAATTCTTACATTATTATCTTCAAATACTTTGTCTGTCTCCCCTATTTTATCATCAAATTTTAGCTCATAGGATAGTCCGCTGCAACCGCCACTCTTTACGCCAACGCGTACATAGTCCTTTGTTGCATCAAAACCCTCATCTTCCATAAGCGAAATGACTCTTTTTTTTGCCGTCTCCGATACCTGAATCATATTAATTGGATTTGTTCTAAATAATTTACAAATATAAGGTATATGTCGCTTTTTTCCATGTTAACTAACATATATATAATGTATAACACCATAATGCTTCTCTATACCCAGTTTTATAAACGATTATAACTTGTTAGTTTATCCGTAAAGCATTTTATTTTAAGGGAATACTATGTACTTTTGCAGCATGATAGAAGATAAAAATCAGAAAAAAACTTCATTAGAAGAATTGGGCGAATTTGGTTTGATAGAGCACTTAACAAAATCGTTTGAAAGCAAACAAAAATCAACACTTAAAGCTATAGGTGATGATGCTGCAGTATTGGATTTGAAAGATAAAAAAACTGTCATATCTACTGATTTACTCATTGAGGGAGTTCATTTTGATTTGAGCTATATGCCCTTAAAACACTTGGGGTATAAAGCAATCATGGTAAACTTATCTGATATCTACGCCATGAACGCAATTCCTACGCAAATTACAGTTTCCGTAGCAGTATCTAACAGGTTTCCACTAGAAGCACTAGAGGAACTTTATGCCGGAATTGAATTAGCTACAGCAACCTACAATGTGGATTTAGTAGGTGGCGACACAACTTCATCAAAAACAGGATTACTAATTAGCGTTACAGCAATAGGCGTAGCTAATGAAGCAGACATTGCTTACCGTAATGGCGCCAAACCAAATGATTTGCTAGTAGTTACTGGAGATTTAGGTGGCGCATATATGGGGCTTCAAGTTTTGGAACGTGAAAAAGAAGTGTATAAAGTAAACCCAAACAGCCAACCAGATTTAGAACCGTACTCTTACATCATAGAACGTCAATTAAAGCCTGAGGCACGAAAGGATATCGTGGAACTTTTAGAACAATTAGAAGTTAAACCAACAGCGATGATAGACATAAGCGACGGACTCTCTTCTGAAATACTGCATTTATGCAAGCAAAGTGCCGTGGGTTGCGATTTATATGAAGATAAAATACCTCTAGATCCCACTGTAATTTCGTCTTGTGAAGAGTTTGGAATAGATAGTACCTTAGTTGCCTTAAGTGGTGGTGAAGATTATGAGCTGTTATTCACGGTAAATCAAAAAGATTTTGACAAAATAAAAGGCAATCCTAACCTAACCGTTATTGGCCATATGACCGATAAGAGTTTAGGAGCAAATATGGTGACCAGAAGCGGTTCTAAAATTGGATTAACAGCGCAGGGGTGGAACTCTTTTAATGCGGAATAAAAAGAAGAATTCCCGAGAATAAACGACATACTTTAGCTAGGTCTTAGGGCACAAGACAGATAGCGGTGTATCGAATACAATCAGGAATTACTTTTAAATTTCTAAGCCATTTAGGGCTGAAATTCATTTGCCAAGCATAATTACGCCACTTGTTGGTGTGACGTTCGATGTCTTTTTTGATATAAATTTTCTAAAGTTGCATTAATGTCTTTCATTTCCGGTGTTAACCGTGCTAATTTTCCGTTAGCATCTGTAGTCACCTGTTTTTCACAATGAAGACATTTGTATTCTTTTATATGAGAAGTTACTTTTCTTGACATGGTATAATGGTGCCCAAAAATAGAGCAGCAAAATGCATTGAATCTTGAGCCGCAGCTAGAAATTACTTTCTTCATAGTTTAGGTTTTTATGATGCACGTAAGCTTTGGGAACTTATGATATTGCAATTAATTAATATAAAATGATCAAGCAAAAAACAAATTGTATTTGCTCTTTTCTAAGAACGATGTTCTTAGTGATTTATTGAATGCTACGCTATGAATTATTAGTAAAAACGACAAATCACATTATTTTTCGATTAAAAGCAATAATCATCGATAAAATGCATTCTGAAAACAATATTTTTTCTAGTATCTTTCCTCCTTATATTTCCTACCTATGCAAAACACCAAAGAAACGTTAGTAACCGCCTTTGCACTTTTCTCTTTATTTTTTGGAGCCGGCAATTTAATCTTCCCTCCCCTATTAGGATTTCAATCAGGAAACATGTGGTGGCTAGTAGCTTTAGGTTTTTGCATATCGGCTGTTTTAATTCCTCTGTTTGGAATTTTAGCACACGCAAAGATTCAAGGAACCATATTCGACTTTGGAAAAAAAGTATCCCGCACGTTTAGTTTAATGTACTCTATATTAATATATGCCATCTCTGTAAGCTTGCCTTCTCCGAGAACGGCATCTGTTACACACGAAATAGCAGTACAACCATTTTTTGACTCCCCTTACATCGTCACCAGCATAATCTATTTTGCATTAGTATTTGTATTTGTCATGAATAGATCAAAGCTTTTAAATATTCTAGGGAAACTATTGACCCCTGCAATTATTTTAATATTATTGGCTATTATAGGTATTACCGTATTTTATTTCGATTTTAATTTTGGAACTACTCATTTTGACAGCCCATTCACTCACGGAATTTTAGAAGGGTATCAAACATTTGATGCTATAGGCGCTGTGGTGGTAGGGGGCGTAATTATCGTTTCGGTAAACATCAGTAATAAAGAAAAGACATTTGAAGAAAAAAAATCTTTAATACGAAAAGCAGGCTGGTTAGCTGGTACTGCCTTATTAGTTATTTATGCGGGGCTTATATTTACTGGAGCCGTAATGCACAATCAGTTTGATGCAGATATTACTAGAACCGCACTCCTAAATAGCATTAGTATAAAAACACTAGGCAGCACCGCCAATTTGTTTCTAAGTATTTTAGTAAGTCTAGCCTGCTTTACCACCGCAGTGGGTATTGTTACAGGAACAGCCGATTTTATCAGGCATTTATTTAACGACTCTCAAGTAGCTTACACGGTTACCGCTGTCTTAGGTTGTATTCTAGGCGTTGTTATGGGGCAGTTTAATGTCGCATATATAGTTACTGTGGCTTTACCGGCTTTGATGTTTATCTACCCAATCACTATTATCCTAATTTTACTAAACATTTTACCAGAAAAGTATGCTTCTACACTAGTCTTTAGAAGCGTAGTAATTGTAACTGCAGTATTTAGTATCCCGGATTTTTTAAGCACCATAGGGTATGCTCATGAAGTAATCAGCATTAAAGAGTTAGTACCACTAAGCACCTACAACATGGGATGGGTACTTCCTGCATTTATAACCTTTGCTATTGTAAATGTATTAGGTAGTAAAAAACCTATCCATGAATAGTCTCAGACTTGCCATAATTTTTGATGATTTCGCCCTCTGCAACTAATAAGTCTTTCCAGAGTGCATCCACATCAATACCGCCACCATATTTACGAGCAAAACCAAGGAATGTGGTATAATGACCGGCTTCACTAATCATCAATTCTTTATAGAATTTTGAAAGCTCTTCATCTTTAATATTTTCAGAAAGCACTTTAAAACGCTCACAGCTGCGTGCTTCTATCATCGCAGAAAACAACAATCTATTTACCAAAGCTTGTTGACGACTACCGCCTTTCATTTGAATCTTGAATAGTTCATTCACGTAACTATCCTTACGCTCTCTTCCTAGTGTATAACCCCTTTGTTTAATGATATCATGGACCATTTGAAAGTGCTCTAATTCTTCTTGCGCCAACTTTAGCAGCTCGGTTACTAATTCTTCGTGCTCAGAATTTAAAGAAATTATGGTAATAGCATTGGTGGCTGCTTTTTGCTCACACCACGCATGGTCTGTCAATATTTCTTCAATATTGGTTTCAACTAATTTAGCCCAACGAGGATCTGTTGCCAATTTTAAACCAAGCATAATTTTATTATTTTGAATTAGATACTACCGCAAAGATACAGCATCAGAAGCGGAAAACCATTTGCAATCTAACATTACAGATATACCGAAATGGTTAAGGATACCATTGCCAGTAGTGTCAAAATTAATAGTAAAGGCCAAACAAATTTAAGCCATTTATCATAACCAATTTTAACCACAGAAAGTGCCGCCAAAATCATACTTGTCGGATTTATAAAATAAAATAAACCTATGCCGTACAAATAGGCATTTACGACAACTTCACGACCCACACCAACGGTATCTGCTAAAGGAGACATGATAGGCATGGTTAGTACAGCCATTCCTGACTGTGAAGGGATAAAAAATGCCAAACCAGAATAGATAAACATTAATAAGTTAGCAAATATTCCCTTGTTCATACCTTCTGTAGCTGTGCTTGCATAATACAGCACGGTATCACTAATTAGGCCGTCATTCATAAGAATAGTTACACCACGTGCAATTCCGATAATAAAAGCAACACTTAGCAATTCTCCCGCACCTTTAGCAAATGCAGCAACAAATTTATGTTCTTTAATTTTTCCAATAAACCCAATTACGACAGCCGCTACTAAAAATGTACTGGTCATTTCTACAAACCACCAATCTAAGAAAGACACGCCAACAATCATAACCACAAACGATAATGAAAACACAAGAAGAATTAATTTTAATCTTCCTGTTAATTCTATTTGATTCTCTGACTTTAAGCCAAAAGCCTCATTCATCTCTTGCTTCTGATCATAAATCAAGGACTTTGTAGGGTCTTTTTTAACCTTCTTAGCATATCGCAGGATATAAACAATACAGACAATTAAACAAAGCAATAGCATTATGGAACGCCCTGTCATCCCGGTGGTCCAACTAATACCAGCCGCATCAGAAGCAATAATGGTTGCAAAAGGATTGGTAACACTAAATAAACAACCAACAGCAGAACCGATAAAGATGCATGCCAGCCCCACTAAAGCATCGTATTTTGCTGCCAAAAAAACAGGAATTAATATAGGGTAAAAAGCCATAGTCTCTTCAGACAGCCCAAAAGTTGTTCCGCCAATAGCTACTAAAGTGGTGACAACGATGATTAATATATACTCCCTACCATTCAGCGTTTTTGCCAAGCTAGCGATACCCGCATCAAAGGCACCGGTATGATCCATAATCCCAATTAAGCCACCAATTATCAATACAAGGAATATAATATCCGATGCTTCTATAATTCCTTTTATTGGCGCCTGTACAAATTCTGAAAACCCCTGAGGCTTTGAAGACAACTCTTTATACGTATTAGGAATATTGATAGGTTTGTAAATAGCACCACTAGTAAATTTCACTAAAGGAATCTGAATGTTTAATTGATTTAGACTCTCTTGTGTTGCAGGTAGCGTTTGTGTTTCGGTAGCACTACTTATTTCAAATGTGGCATCTGCATCATTGTATTTTAAAGAATCATATTTTCCCGCAGGAATAAACCAGGTTAAAACAGCTACCAATAGCGCAATAACAATCAAGATAGTTTGCGCTGTAGGAAATTTTAGGTTTTTCATTAGCTAACAGATTAATGCAGTATCGTAAAGAATTCTCTTAAACCTGTTAAAATACTTTGGATAGCATAAGATGCTAAGATCAACCCCATCACTTTACTAATTACAGTTATTCCGTACTCGCCAACTTTTTCCTGTACCACATTTGCCGCCAATAATAAGAGACACGTTAGAATGACCACAATAAGCACTAAAACGGTAGTTACCGCCTGTTGTTCTATGGAGTATAGATTATTATTCGTCATTAACACCACCGCCATAATTGCCCCCGGAGAAGCAATCGAAGGAATGGCTATTGGAAAAATAGATACATGCTTATAATCTTTAATTTTACTTTTTTCATTCTCCGGCTTTCCGTCGCCAAAAATCATGGTTAGCGCAAACAAAAACAAAATGACACCTCCAGAAATTTGAAAGGCATCTAAAGAGACCTCCATCCCTTCTAAAATAAACTGACCGATACCAATAAAGAAAAGTAATATAACAAAGGCTACCAATGAAGCTCTGACCGCTATTTTTCTTTTATGCTTGGTATCAAAATTTTTGGTTGCCTCTAAATACACTGGCACTGAACCCAAAGGATCTATCACAGCAATCAAAAAAAATATAGTCGTAATTATTTCTTTCATAACTTATAGGTATAATACATTAAATGCTGAACGGTTAAAATAAACATCTTTTTAGTAGGACTTCAAATTAAAAAAACATAATTTAAAGACATACTGCGCACCTTGTTAAACTCTTCACAAAGGTAATTTAAATAGAAACCTTAAGGAGAAAAACTCCGTAGATAAGACATAATCAAACAAAGTAGTTGTTCATGAAAACCAATTCATTTTTTAAATCTGCATTTTCGTCGGTCTTTATTCTAGCCACAAGTTTCTCTTTTGCGCAAGATATGCCAACCTCAAAAGATATAAAAATGGATGAGAACACAAAAATTAACAAAAGTCCAGAGACCCACCCGTCTAAAGATATTGTTTTCAATACACAAAACACAAAAGCCCTTACTACTTTAACTGCCGCTATAAAAGCTGCAGATCTTACAGAAAAATTACAAGGAGAAGGACCATTTACTGTCTTTGCTCCAACGGATACTGCTTTTGAAAAATTAGCTCAAGGCACCGTAAATGGATTGCTCGAAATTGAAAACAAAGAGAAATTGCAAGCCATATTAACGTATCATATCTTGGCTGGAAAATTTACCTCTGAAGACTTAATCAAAGCGGTAAAAAAAGGAAAAGGAAAAACAGAATTTAAAACCATCAACGGCAAAATATTAAAAGGCATGTATGATGGAAAAAATCTGAAGCTTATAGATGAAACGGGTCATATGGCTACCGTAACTATTACCGATGCAAAACAATCCAATGGGATCATCCATATTATTGATACGGTATTATCACCAGGACTATAAATACACTTATATTAAGAAAACGACCCTATCCGGGTCGTTCTCTATTTTTTCAATTTTGTAACATCAATTTTATACAATTCTACCGCATTTTGCCATAGAATTAATTCTTTCTTATCATCCGGAATATTCAAATGCTTCATAAACTTTAAGTACGATTTCATATTAGAGATGGGCCAATCTGTACCATATAACAAGTATTTTGGATTTCCTGCATATGTAATCATTTCTTCAATACCTTTTTTCATGTATTTCTCGAACTTCGTAGAAAAATCGCCCAAAACAAGACCAGAAATATCTGCGTAGACATTCTTATTCTTGTAGACCACTTCCATACAATCTTTTATCCATGGATTTCCTACATGGCAAATAACAATCTTTAAATCCGGATAATCAACAGCCAAATCATCTATATGAATGGGGTGGGAGTATTTAATTCTACCCGTGGGCGCATAAGTATCTCCTGAATGAAACATGACCGGAACATCATATTCTAAGGCCATTTCATACACCACTTTTAACCGTATATCATTTGGATAAAAAGGCTCATACCCCGGATAAAATTTCAATGCTTTAATAAGGCCCTGTTCTAAATAATCTCCTATTTCTCTTAAATCTCTATAGTTGTAATTCAGATAACTTATACCCGCAACCACACCAAGATTATCTCTTCCTTTTATAGCCTCTACTACCTGCTTGGTACTTGGCCGATGTTCATTTACCTTATACGAAGTGAGCACCAAAGAATAATCTACCTGATTATCAATCATGGTTTGCGTGAGCTTATCTAAACACTCTTCTAGAGAAACTACCCGATCTTCGTGGTAGTTATTTATATGCGTATGAACATCTATAATCATTGGACTACTACTTAATTTTTATTCATTAATTCTTCAATCTCACCTGCCTCGATAGGAATGTTTTGCATCAAATTAAAAGGAACCCCTTTTTCTTGAATCACGACATCATCTTCCAAACGAATTCCCATATTTTCATTTGGGATGTAAATTCCTGGCTCTACGGTAAAAACCATATTTGCTTTCATAGGAGTTTTAAGCGCTCCATAATCATGGGTATTTAACCCTATATGGTGACTAGTACCATGCATGAAATATTTTTTATAGGCTGGCCATTCTGGATTTTCATTTTGAACATCTGCCTTATCTAACAAATTGAGCCCTATTAATTCCGAAGTCATTATTTTACCCACTTCTTTATGATACTCTGCCCAGATAGTTCCCGGAACCAACATTTTGGTGGCTTCATTTTTAACACGAAGGACCGCTTCATACACTTCTCTTTGTCTTGGTGTAAATTTACCGCTAACAGGAATTGTTCGAGACAAATCACTAGAATAGTTGGCATATTCTGCCGCTACATCCATCAGAATTAAATCTCCCGATTTACATTGCTGATTGTTCTCTATATAATGAAGTACGTTAGCATTATTCCCCGAGGCTATAATTGGGGTATACGCAAAACCTTTTGACCTATTACGAATAAACTCATGCAATAGCTCTGCTTCAATTTCATATTCCCAAACATCTGGCTGAACAAAACCAAGCAACCTTCTAAAACCTTTTTCCGTAATGTTACACGCCGTTTGCATTAAGGCTAACTCTTCTGGTTCTTTTACACCTCTAATTTCCTGTAAAATAGGATTGCTTTTTGCATATTGATGTGCTGGGAATTGCAATTTACATTTTTGAATAAAACGATCTTCTCTTGTTTGTGTTTCTACTGCCTGCCTATAATGCTCATTTGTATTAAAGTAAACCGTATTTGCTTCCGTCATTAGATCAAAGAAAATCTTATCAAAGTCGGTTAACCAATATACCGTTTCTATTCCCGAGACGAGTGTTGCTTTTTCTTTCGTTAACTTTTCTCCCTCCCATACAGCAATATGCTCATTGGTTTCTCTAACAAATAAAACCTCACGATGCTTTTTATTTATGGCGTCTGGAAATAAAAGTAAAATAGTTTCTTCTTGATCAGCTCCTGAAAGATAAAAGATATCACGGTGTTGTTCAAAAGGCATGGTACTATCCGCACTTATAGGGTACACATCATTAGAATTAAAAACAGCAATACTTTTCGGAAGCATAGCCGCCATAAATTTCTTTCTGTTTTTTATAAAAAGGGTATTTTGTATTAAATCGTATTTCATTTTGTAACCGGTGTTTTTTATTAAAATAAGCAATAAACGCTTTGCTAGCCTAATTCTGAAGATTATAGCGCTTAACGCATATCACATTAATCACCTCAAAAATAAGAATTAATACACACAAGCCTTATTAATGAAAAGGTAATATTTCCTCATTTACCAGAAAGACCCAAGAATCTTTCCGCTAGATTTCTTAACTTTCCGATGACTAATTACAACCAACACATCATGAACAAACTTATAGGCTTACCCCTACTACTTTCCGCTACATTTATCTTTGCTCAAAATGCACCCTCAAGCTCAGAAGATGTATTAAATGCATTACATCAAAAAGAACAATTAGCGAATAGCTCTATTGTTAAAAACATTCCTTTCACGAATGTAGGACCTACTGTAATGAGTGGGCGTGTAGTAGATGTTGATGTAAACCCTCAAAATCCAATAGAATTTTATGTCGGCTATGCCTCTGGAGGTGTTTGGTACACCAAGAACAATGGTACCACTTTTACTCCCATTTTAGACAACGCACAAACTCAAAATGTTGGTGATATCGCCGTAGATTGGAAAAACGGAATTATCTGGGTAGGAACAGGGGAAAATAACGCTTCTAGATCTTCCTATGCAGGAATAGGTATTCTAAAATCCTTAGACCATGGTAAAACTTGGAAAAATGTTGGCTTATTAGACGCACAGCATATTGGTAGAATATTGATAGACCCGAACAATTCCAATACTATTATTGTAGGCGCTACAGGCCACTTGTATTCCGACAATGAGGAACGCGGAATTTACAAAACTACTGATGGCGGTACCTCATGGAAAAAAACTCTATATATAAATAGTAATACTGGTATTATAGATGTAGCTTTTGCTCCTGACAATTTTAATACGATGTATGCTGCGGCATGGGAAAAAGGCAGAAAAGCGTGGGATTTTATAGGCAATGGTAATGGCTCAGGAATTTACAAAAGCACAGATGCAGGTACCACTTGGACAAAGATTTCTACCCCCGAAAGCGGATTTCCGACAGGCGAAGGTGTTGGCAGAATAGGATTAGCTGTTTTCGACGAGCATACCGTTTATGCGGTTCATGACAACCAATTTAGGCGAAAAAAAACAGCAGCTACCGCTACATCTAAAGGCTTAACAAAAGATGATTTTAAGTCGATGACGGCAGATGATCTTTTAAAAATAGAAGATAAAAAATTAAATGAGTTTCTGAAAACAAACGGATTCCAAGAAAAATACCGCGCAGCTAATGTAAAGCAACTGGTACGTAGCGGAAGCGTAAAACCTATAGATTTAGCAAAGTATTTAGAAGATGCTAATGCTATGCTTTTTGACACGCCCGTAATAGGAGCTGAAGTATACAAAAGCACAGATGGAGGAACCACCTGGAACAAGCAAAATGAAAATTATATTGACGATTTATTTTACAGTTACGGGTACTATTTTGCTCAAATAAATGTAGATCCTAGCAACGTAGATAAAATTTATTTAGCTGGTGTACCTATTATTAAATCTGATGATGGAGGTAAAACCTATACTTCTATTAACGGTGAGAATGTTCATGCAGACCACCATGCTTTATGGGTTAACCCTAAGATGTCTGGACATTTAATTAATGGAAATGACGGCGGAATAAACATCTCTTACGATGATGGTGCCAATTGGGTTAAAAGTAACACTCCCGCTGTAGGCCAATTTTACGCGGTTAACGTAGACAATGAAAAGCCGTACAATATATATGGCGGACTCCAAGATAACGGTGTTTGGAAAGGAGTACATACCGCAAAAGAAGATGTTTCATGGCACCAAAGCGGAGACTACCCTTGGAAATCTATTTTAGGTGGCGATGGCATGCAAGTACAGATTGATAACCGCAACAGCAACATTGTCTATACCGGTTTTCAGTTCGGAAACTATTTTCGTCTAGATTTAGAAAATAAAAAAAGAGATTATATACAACCTAAACATGAATTAGGAGAAACACCATACCGTTTTAATTGGCAAACACCTATTTTATTATCCCCGCACAATCAAGACATTCTATACCTAGGAGGCAATAAATTACACCGTTCCCTAAACCAAGGAACAGACTGGGAAACCATTTCTGAAGATTTAACCAACGGAGGCAAAGAAGGCAATGTTGCTTATGGAACCATAACCAGCATATCAGAGTCTCCTTTTAAATTTGGATTGTTATATACTGGTAGCGATGACGGTATGATATTCATGACACAAAACGGCGGAGGCAGTTGGGATAATATTGCCAATTCTTTACCTAAAAACCTTTGGGTAACAAGAGTGGTGGCTTCTAAGCATAAAAAAGAACGTATTTACGCTACCTTAAATGGCTACAGAAATGATGATTTTGAATCTTACATTTATACCAGCGATGATTTTGGAAAAACATGGCAAGATATTGCCAACAATATCCCTTCTTCTCCTGTAAATATACTTACGGAAGATCCTGAAAATGAAAATCTATTATTCACAGGAACAGACAATGGATTGTATGTAAGCTTTAATCGTGGCGCATCTTGGGAAGTTTTCCAAAATGACATGCCCAATGTTGCAGTACATGATATGGTTATCCAACCCGAAGCAAAGCATTTAATTATTGGTACCCACGGCCGAAGCATTTATAAGGCTGATATTAGCAATTTACAAAGAATGACTCCCGAGATACTAGACAAAAACATTCATGTTTTTACACCCGAAACCATAAAACACTCTGCAAGATGGGGCTCTTCTTGGAGTACTTGGGGAACACCACAAACTCCAGGTTTAGATCTATATTTCTACACTAAAAACGAAGGAGTTTTAGAAGCTACAATTCTTACCAATAATGGAATTGAAATAAGCAGCACAACCTTAGAAAACAGTAAAGGGTTTAATCTTTTATCATACGACTTGGCATTCTCAAAATCCGGAAAATCTGCGTACTTGAAGAAAGTCAAAACAGAACTAATAGAAGCCAATGACGGTAAAACATACTTACCCAAAGGAAACTACACCATTAAATTAATAGGAAAGGGTGTCAAAGAAACCATCGCTTTTGAAATTGAATAGTATTCGAATACACTAAAAATGAAATTAACAAAAACAACCGTACTACCAGAGCTTGGAGTTTCTCATGATGCCGAAATTAAAAAGAAAGTGTTCATTGGCAAAGGAGAAATACCTCAGCTTATGATGTACGGTAGTGCTGTGTTTACCCCCGGACAATCTGTAGAACTACACCAACATGACACTATGTTTGAAGTTTTTTACATTCAAAGTGGCAAAGCAGAATTTATCGTAAATTCAGACAAATTTACTGTAGAAAAAGGAGATTGTATTACCATTGAACCTGGTGAACTGCATGCCCAAAACAATCCCTTTGATGAAAATGTTACTTGGACGTACTTTGGTATCGCAACCGACTAATTAGACAATTATGGATTTAACTTTAGGCATACCAGCATTACTTTTCCCTGCAATTTCATTGACTATGTTGGCATACAACGCTCGTTATTTAGCCATTGCTGCTCTAATTAGACAGTTGCATCAAAAATATCAAGAAACCGGATCATCATCAGTAAGTTTGCAGGTAAAAAAATTGAGCAAGCGTTTAACAATCATTAAAAACATGCAGGCATCTGCTATTTTAAGCTTTTTACTGGCAGTTATTACGATGTCTTTAATTTACGTACAACTTGATTTTTGGGCAAATTTAGTTTTTGGCATCAGCCTTTTAGCTTTGATGATTTCTTTGATTTTATCTTTTATTGAGGTACAGCTTTCTACCAAGGCACTGTCCATTCAGTTGAAAGATTTGGAGTAATAAAGAAAGTAGCCATGCGGGTACCAGTGTAACGTTACTATAGAAATCCGATGAACTGCACGTTTAAAATAATCTATTGGAAGAAAATGCGACTTGCATTTTCTTTGGGATCGAAGTAGATGAATTGCAAAGGAAAAGACCAAGTAGTTTGTTTTTGAAATACGTCAATCCTATATTTTTCAGAAAAGTATAGCTTAAAATCAAAATACATAGTCTAAATACTCTTTTATTTAATTTCAAGTGTTTTGAGAAGTTAAGAATAGACCAGGTGGTTTATTTTTTTAAAGGGTATTTTCAAAATATTAAGTGTTGGCAAGTGTAAATTTCAAACGTTTTAGTAGCTTTTAGTTTTAAATAGCCATACTGGTCAACCAATTACTTATTTTGATTCTAAATAAGAGTAGGATTTATTAGTAAAGTTTGTTAATAACTTGTTTGTACTGTAAATTTGTAAAAAAAACTAACAACTAATGAGCGGATTTTTCAAATCTTCGATTGGTAGAAAGTATGCGATGGCACTTTCTGCTTTCTTTTTAATGTTTTTTCTACTTCAGCATTTTGCAATTAATATTTTATCGGTTTTTAGTCCAGATGCATTTAATGAGGCATCTCATTTTATGGGAACATTCTGGGCGGTACAATATGTGTTGCAACCCGTGTTAATTTTTGGGGTGATGTACCATTTCATTATGGGTTTCATTTTAGAAATTAAAAACAGAAATGCTAGAGTAGCAAAGTACGCTAAAAACAATGGAGCAGCTAATTCTAGCTGGATGAGTAGAAACATGATTTATAGCGGATTGGCTATTTTAGCCTTTTTAGTGCTTCACTTTATTGATTTCTGGCTTCCAGAAATTAATACTAAATATATTCAAGGCGATATGTCTGGATTATTAGCAGATGGTGAAGGCTTTCGTTATTATGAAGAATTAACGCATAAGTTTGTGAACCCTCTTAGGGTTGGTGCTTATGTAATTGCATTTGTATTTTTATCGTTACACCTTATGCACGGTTTCAGTTCTGCATTCCAATCTTCGGGTGTTTCGTCTATGAGAAAAGAGAAATTACAAATTTTTGGTAAAGTGTATGCTATTGCAATTCCATTAGGATTCATAGCAATCGCCCTTTTTCATCATTTTAATCATTAATACTATTACTTATGTCTGTATTAGACTCAAAAGTACCAAAAGGCTCATTAAAGGATAAATGGACCGATTATAAAAATCATATTGATTTAGTTAACCCTGCGAACAAACGTAATATTGATGTTATTGTTGTTGGAACAGGATTAGCTGGTGGTTCTGCTGCTGCTACTTTAGCAGAGCTAGGCTACAACGTTAAAACATTTTGTTATCAAGATTCTCCGCGTAGAGCACACTCAATTGCCGCACAAGGTGGTATAAACGCTGCTAAAAATTACCAAGGTGATGGTGATTCTACTTACCGTTTATTTTACGATACCGTAAAGGGTGGAGATTACCGTTCTCGTGAAGCTAACGTTTATAGATTAGCAGAAGTATCTGCTAATATTATTGACCAATGTGTTGCACAAGGAGTACCATTTGCACGTGATTATGGTGGATTATTAGACAACCGTTCCTTTGGTGGTGTATTGGTTTCACGTACTTTTTATGCCAAAGGACAAACGGGACAACAATTATTATTAGGTGCCTATTCTGCAATGAACAGACAAATTGCTCGTGGTAAAATTACCCCGTTCAACCGTCATGAAATGCTAGATGTGGTTAAAGTAGATGGGAAAGCAAGAGGAATTATTGCTCGTGACCTAGTTACTGGAAAAATAGAACGTCATTCGGCACATGCTGTTGTTATTGCTTCTGGAGGATACGGAAATGTATATTTCTTATCTACTAATGCAATGGGGTCTAACGCTACTGCCGCTTGGAAAATTCATAAAAAAGGAGCTTTTTTCGCAAATCCATGCTATACACAAATTCACCCAACCTGTATTCCTCGTTCCGGAGATTACCAGTCTAAACTTACGTTGATGTCTGAATCTTTACGTAATGACGGGCGTATTTGGGTTCCTAAGAATTTAGAAGATGTAATGGCTATCCGCGAAGGAAAGAAAAAGCCAACAGACTTAACAGAAGAGCAAAGAGATTATTATTTAGAACGCCGTTACCCTGCATTTGGTAACTTGGTACCACGTGATGTTGCTTCTAGAGCAGCTAAAGAACGTTGTGACGCTGGTTACGGAGTAAACGCGACTGGTGAAGCTGTTTATTTAGATTTTGCCTCTGCGATACAACGTTACGGGATAGAACAAGCAAAAATTCATAATATAGAAAATGCTTCGGCAGAAAAAACATATGAATTGGGTGCTGCTATCGTAAAAGCTAAATACGGAAACCTCTTCCAGATGTACGAGAAAATCGTAGATCAAGATCCATACAAAACACCAATGATGATTTATCCTGCTGTTCACTACACTATGGGTGGTGTTTGGGTAGATTATAATTTAATGACCACTGTTGAAGGTTTATACTGTATTGGTGAAGCAAACTTCTCTGATCACGGTGCAAACAGACTTGGAGCATCTGCCTTAATGCAAGGTTTAGCTGACGGTTACTTTGTATTACCTTATACGATTGGTGATTATCTTTCTCATGAAATTAGAACAGGAAAAATTCCAACAAATACACCGGAGTTTGATGAAGCTGAAAAGTCTGTAACTGCTAAGATTGATTTCTTTATCAATAATAAAGGATCTCACTCCGTTGATTATTACCACAAGAAGTTAGGTAAAATTATGTGGGATAAATGTGGAATGTCTCGTAACGCAGAAGGTTTAAAGGAGGCTATGGCCGAAATTAAAGCACTACGTGAAGACTTTTACAAAAACGTAAGTGTTCCAGGAAGTTCTAATGAATTAAATGCAGAACTTGAAAAGGCAGGTCGTGTAGCAGATTTCTTAGAATTAGGAGAGTTATTTGCTAAAGATGCACTTGAAAGAGAAGAATCTTGTGGTGGGCACTTTAGAGAAGAGTCTGTTGAACTTGATGGCGAACAAAAAGGAGAAGCAAAACGTAATGACAAAGATTTTGCATTTGTTTCTGCTTGGGAATTTAAAGGAGAGCCATCTGACGCTGTTTTACATAAAGAGCAGTTAGAGTTTAAAGAGATAGAATTAAAACAAAGAAGTTATAAATAATAGTATTGAGCTATTACATGTGATTTACATCATGTTATAATACTCATTACTCAATACTTAAAATATGAATCTGACATTAAAAATTTGGAGACAGAAAAATGCTCAAGCTAAGGGCAAAATGGTCGATTATAAAGTGACAGAGATATCTGAACATATGTCTTTCTTAGAAATGATGGATGTTTTAAACGAACAATTGATCAATAAAGGTGAAGAGCCTGTTGCTTTTGATCATGACTGTCGTGAAGGTATCTGTGGTATGTGTTCTATGTTTATTAATGGTGAAGCTCACGGACCAGACAGAGGTGTTACTACATGCCAATTACACATGCGTATGTTTAAAGATGGTGACACAATTACTATTGAGCCATTTAGAGCAAAAGCTTTTCCTGTATTAAAGGATTTAACCGTTGATAGAAGTGCTTTTGACCGTATACAGCATGCTGGTGGATACATTTCTGTAAACACTTCAGGTAATACGCAAGATGCCAATGCAACGCTTATTTCTAAGCACGCAGCAGATGAAGCAATGGATGCAGCTACCTGTATTGGTTGTGGTGCATGTGTAGCAAGCTGTAAAAATGCTTCTGCAATGCTTTTTGTTGGTGCAAAAGTATCTCAATATGCATTATTGCCACAAGGACAAGTTGAGGCCGCAGATCGTGTTAAAAACATGGTAGCGCAGATGGACTTAGAAGGTTTTGGAAACTGTACCAATACTGGAGCATGTGAAATTGAATGTCCTAAAGGAATTTCTTTAGAAAACATCGCACGTATGAACAGAGAATTACTAAAAGCAAACGTTTAAAAAAGCTTTTTTATATACATAAAAAAACCCAAGCATTGCTGCTTGGGTTTTTTATTATCTTTTTTTAGGTCTTACATTTTTACAATTATAAATTCAGAACGCCTGTTCAACTCATGCTTCTCACGAGTACATCTCACGCTTCCGTCACAATCATTCAATAGTTTATCTTCACCATATCCAATGGCACTCTCTATACGGTCTGCATCAATACCTTGAGATATAATATAATCTCTTGAAGATTTAGCACGTTTATCTGAAAGATATCTGTTATAATCACTGGCACCTCTACTATCGGTATGTGATTCTATCTTAATCACCATTTCCGGATATTCAGACATTACCTCTACCAATTTATCTAACTCTTTAGAGGCATCCTCTCTAATAAACGACCTATCAAAATCAAAATAAATCATATCAGTCTTAAGCTTTCTTATCCCCTCTTCTATTACGATAAGTTCTTTTAGCTTTTTCAATGAAACATTGACCATCTCTGTTTCATTCAATATAGTCATGACCTCCTTAACATCTTGAAAAAATTCTTTTCTATTGGTTTTGATACTATATTTCTTATCCCCATCAAGATCTTCAAAAACAAAACTACCATCTTCAGCCGTTTCTACTTCCTTAAGCTTAATATTGTTTTCATCCAAAAGCATCACTAGAGCTTTAGGCATAACATCTCCTGTAACCAATTCTGTTACCACACCAGCAATAGCTGTATGGGTTACCTCTTCCATCATTAAACGCTCAAAGGAGTAAATATCATCATCACCTTTACCACCTGCACGGTTAGAAGCAAAATATCCCTTTTGACTCTCCTCACTAACGATATAAGAGAAATCATCTTTATTACTATTTACAGGAACCCCTACATTCTTAACCTCCTGAAAACCATCAACGTCATAAGAAGCTTCAAAAACATCTAAACCACCAAGACCAGCATGCCCATCTGATGAAAAGTAAATTTTCTTGTCTGTAACAAACGGAAACATTTCTCTTTTCTCTGTATTAATTTCTGGACCTAAATTTCTAGGAGTAGAATAAGTACCATCTTCCAAAACATCAACAACAAAAATATCTGAAGCGCCTAAACTGCCCGGCATGTCGGAAACGAAATATAATAATTTACCATCAGGACTTAAGGCCGGATGCCCCGTAGAATAACTATCACTATTAAAAGGTAGTTCTTTAGGTTCTGCCCAATCATCACCAACCTTAACAGACGTATAGATTTTCAAGTGATTGACACCATTTTTATCACGCTTTAACTTTTTACCATAATTATTACGTGTAAAGTACATAGTTTCATTATCTGGAGAAAACGTAACAGAAGCCTCGTGATATTTAGAATTTATCTTTTTGGAAAATTTAATAGCACTTTTTAAATCTGCAGACTCCTCGTTTATCTTAGAAACATATAAATCTAAAAACGGCTGATCATTCCATTTATACTTACGCGTAACAAAGACCGATGAATCTAGTGAAGAAGAAAAAACCACTTTATCATTATCATAAAACATAGGCGAAAAATCTGAATATTCAGAGTTTATAGCCACGTTATCTATCGTAAAGCCAGCATCACCATTTAGAATTTTGTCTAAGGCAACTTCTTCTCTAGTAGCATTAAAAGCATATGCATTTTGAGTGTCTTCCTTTTGCATTTTTTCATACAAACGCATAAACCGTTTAGCCTTACCATATTTACCATTACCTTTTAGTGTATGCGAATACTTAAAATAATTATCCGCCGTCATATTATCTTTATATTCCTTATATAAAACATCATACCACTGGTATGCCTTTTTCATATTAGTATTATAATAATAAGCATCTCCCGCCTTTTTTAAATTTTCAAAAGTATAATTCTCCTTGTCCTTCAAAGCCAATTCATATAATGCGGCCGCTTCCGCATACCACATCTTGTTAAAATAAGCATCTGCTTTTTGAATAATTTTTGAAGCCTTAGGATTCGTCTTTTTTAATTCGCCGTCATCTCTTAAAGAGTTAAGCATATCAATAGTAACATCCTCAATAGCAACAGTATTGTCTTGAGAGGTGTCTAAGCTTTTGACGACAGTTGTATTATCTAAACTATTGGTTTTAGCAGATTGTGCATAAATCCCGAAGCCAGACAAAAACAAAACTGATAGAATAAGTTTTTTCATTGTAGGTTAATTTGAAGAATCTTGGGGTAGATTATAGATCGATAATAATTTTAAATTCAAATAAATTTATAGGTTTGGTTGATATTGATTACACAGCTAAATACCCATAAATTCGTTAATATGGATACTAATCTTGTTTATAGAAAACGAATAAAACCCTAGAATCGTATACTTAACAAAATCTCAGGTTGTATTCTACTACTGTTGCTTCCAATAGAGAATGTATAAAACAAGCATTTGGACCAAAATTAAATTTGGCAATCAAATTAAGTGCTATAAATGTTGTGAAGGTGCGTATTCCTGTAGTGCCATTAGGAACTAAATGCTGTGTAACAAATACTATAAGTTAAAAAAACCAGAGTTTAAAAATAAAAGAGCATAAAAAAAGTCCTTAATAAAATTAAGGACTTAGGTATTTTTTGAAAAAAATAAATATTCTATTTTTCTTCTATTTTATCTGGTGTATCCTCTTCTTTCGAGGCATCTTTAAACTCTTTAATTCCACTACCCAAACCACGCATTAATTCAGGAATTTTTTTTCCTCCAAAAAGTAATAGTACAAGAACTACTACAACCGCAATTTGCCATGGGCCGATCATTCCTAAAAAAATATTTGAAACTATCATAAACTAGATTTTAGAACCACAAATTTACTAAAAAAGTATTACACATGGTGTTAATATTTATATCGGCGAACCTTTTTTTTGAAAAAGTCCATAATAATTTACTAAACGTATACAAATTACAATTTAGTATTTATAAATTCGATGTAATTATAAAAAGTATTTTATCGCAGTAAGATTGTAAGTTATATTTGTGTAGTATGGCAAAAAAGAAGAAAAAAGGAAAAGATATTAAAAAAAAGCTGCTTCATAAGTATCGTTTAGTAATCCTGAACGAAAATACTTTTGAGGAAAAAATATCTTTCAAATTAAGTAGGCTAAATGTATTTATTACAGGCTCCTTATTTATTGTATGCTTAATTGCTCTAACCACCTTATTAATAGCATTTACCCCATTGAGAGAATATATCCCAGGATACTCCTCGACCAAATTGAAAAGACAAGCAACAGAACTCACCTATAAGTCTGATTCACTGGTCACCGTATTAAATTATACCAATAAGTATTTAGATAATATAAGAAAGGTTTTGAATGGAGATATCACTAACAATCAAATTAACAGAGACTCCTTATTTGAACAATTTAAATTAGACCCTTCTAGTGTAGATTTAACACCTATAAAAGAAGATTCTATTCTAAGGGCCCAAGTAGAATTAGAGGATAAATATAATTTGTTTGAGCGCACCGATAAGAATGTTAATCAAATATTATTCCCTCCTATTAATGGAAGTGTATCTCAAGACTACGATCCTAAGACAAAACATTTTGCAATAGATATTGTAGCGGCAAAGGGTACACCTGTAAAATCAGTAGCAGATGGTACCGTAATATTTTCTGAATGGACTTCAGAAACTGGTTATGTTATTATTGTAGAGCATAAAGACGGATTACTATCTGTATATAAACACAATGGCTCTCTCAGTAAAGAACAAGGAGATTTAGTACGTGCCGGAGAAGTTATTGCATCAGTTGGGAACACGGGCGAATTAACTACCGGACCACACTTACACTTTGAATTATGGAATAATTCAAGTCCAGCAAACCCAAAAGATTATATTGATTTTAAATAATTCTGCATGTCTATAAAATCTTTAGCCGCAAAAATTTTTGCCAAGAGAATTGCCAAAAAAACTCAAAAGTGGGTAGATAATCCTGTTGCTACACAGGAAAAACTGCTACAAAAATTGATTGCCACTGCTAAAAACACAAATTTTGGTAAAGATCATAATTTTGAAGCCATCAGAAATCACGATGATTTTGTAAAAAATGTTCCTATAAGAGATTATGAAGAACTAAAGCCTTATGTTGAAAAAGTAGTTGCTGGCGCTGCAGATATCTTGTGGCCAAACAAACCCATCTACTTTGCAAAAACCTCAGGAACTACATCCGGAGCAAAATATATTCCCATAACAGAAACCTCTATAAAACATCAAGTAGAGGCTTCTAGAAATGCTATTCTAAACTATATAGAAGAAACTGGGAATGCCGACTTTGTAAATGGTAAAATGATTTTTCTACAAGGTAGCCCTGTATTAACTGAAAAAAATGGTGTTAAACTAGGAAGACTCTCCGGTATATCTGCCCATTATGTTCCTAATTATTTACAAAAAAATAGACTGCCAAGTTGGGAAACCAATTGTATTGAAGATTGGGATACTAAAGTAAACACGATAGTTGAAGAAACAATACATGAAGATATGACGGTAATAGCCGGCATCCCTTCCTGGGTTCAGATGTATTTTGAAAAATTAAATACCGCTGGAAATAAAAAGGTAGGAGAATTATTTAAAAACTTCAACCTCTTTATTTATGGCGGCGTAAATTACGAACCCTATAGAGCTAAGTTTGAAAATTTAATTGGCAGAAAAGTAGATAGTATTGAACTATTTCCTGCAAGTGAAGGTTTCTTTGCCTATCAAAACTCTCAAAAAGAAAAAGGAATGCTACTCCTCCTAAACTCAGGAGTTTTCTATGAATTTGTAAAATCTGATGAGTTCTTTGAAGAACATCCAAAACGAATCACGATAAAAGATGTAGAAGTTGGAGTTAACTATGTGATGATCATCTCAACAGATGCCGGTTTATGGGCGTATAATCTTGGAGATACCATTCAATTTATTTCCTTGAAGCCTTATAAAATTATAGTCTCTGGAAGAATAAAGCATTTTATTTCTGCTTTCGGGGAGCATGTAATTGGTAAAGAAGTAGAATCTGCAATGCAGAAAGCCATTGAAGAAACAGATGCTCGTGTAAACGAATTTACCGTGGCACCTCAAATAACACCCGAATTAAATGAATTGCCGTATCACGAGTGGTTTATAGAATTTGAAAAAGAACCTTCTGATTATTCTAAATTTATTTCGATTTTAGACCAAGAACTCCAGCAACAAAACAGTTATTACTTTGACCTTATTGATGGAAAAATACTCCAAAAATTAAAAATTACCAGCATTAAAGAAGGTGGTTTTAATGAGTATATGAAATCCATTGGAAAGTTGGGCGGTCAGAATAAAGTACAGCGCTTATCTAATGATCGTAAAGTGGCAAATGAGTTAAATACCCTTAAACGCTAGGTTAGCTTAAAGTTTTCATTCGGATAAGAATTATAAATCTGAATAATAAATCGTAGTTTTACAAGAATTTTTTAATACATGAGCAAGACAACAAATACCACTAGAGCGCAAGAATCTACGAATGCTATTGAGCGTTTGTACATTACGATGCGTCATTTATTCAATCGTGGTTTTTATAAGCCTATGGGGGTTTCTGGTGAAACCTTACGTAATGCATTACTTCAATTAAGACCAGAAATTTATGGGACTATTGCTGAAGAAAAAGGAGAATTAAGTGGTTTAATATACGTTTTAGAACGATTGCCAGAAGGGATAGAACAGTGTAGATTTATAAACCTTACTTCTGATGAAGGGTACGGGAAGTCACATTTTAAAGCTATAGTTCCGCCAAAAAGAAGACGTAATTGTTATCGTATAGATGACGAACAAATGAATATCGAGATTACAAGAGGGAGATCTGATATTTATGATATTCTTACCCATTTAACCTTCTTATTTATAGAATCTTATAAGATTGCAACCCGCGTAATTATTGAAGATACCGGTACTACCATCCGCGATTGGGGGAAATTAGAAAATGCAATTAGCAAATCTAAGCTCACACAAGCAGAACGTGAAATTGCAATCATACATACCGCTAATATACTTGGTAGGTCATTTGCAGAAATCATAGAAGTCTATGAGAAATTTGCGACTAAAAAGAATCCAGATCGTTTTTTAAAGATTATTTATTGGCTAGGAAAATTAGCCATTGAAGAAGAATTAACGGGAGACAAACGCGCTATAACCTTTACGCCTCTATTAAGAGAACGACTAGGACACCATATTCATGGAGAACGTTGGTCTGATGCAATAAAAGAAACCTTAAACACCGCTGGTTTACTAGAAAGGCCTATTCATATTATTAGTGCCAACATGCACAGTGTCATGAATTCATTATTCGCTAGAAAAGCTTTGAGGAAGGAATTTCCGAATAATGATTCCTTAGAAATTTATGAAAAATTAAGCTCTTCAGAAAACTCAGCACTAAGAAACAAAGTAACAGCCGTTGCAGTTAAAAATGGAATGATTGCCATTGATGATATGTCCGGAACTAATATTGACGTTCAAATATTTGACACGGCTAAGTTTACTGATGATGTTTGTAGTTACGCCTTTAGCAAAGATTTTCCAGCAGATAAAAAACCTATTATCTTCGTAATGGACTATGCTTTTGGAGAACAAGCGTATGAAACTATTGACGAGCTATTAAAACCTTATAAGGTTAAAAAGAATCAGCCCGTTTTCATAGATGTTCACTCTATTTCAATTATGGGGAAAGCAGGAATATTAGAAGGCGGAAAAGGAGATTTAATGATCCCTACTGCTCATGTATTTGAAGGAACAGCAGATAATTATCCTTTTAAAAATGAGTTAACTGCAGATGATTTTAAGGGCAATGGATTGAAGGTTTTAGAGGGCGCTATGATTACAGTTTTAGGAACTTCGTTGCAGAATAAAGATATCTTGAAGTTTTTCCACGCCTCTACTTGGAATGTAATTGGCTTAGAAATGGAAGGTGTCCATTATCAAAAAGCAATACAATCTGCTTCAAAAGTGCGTAAAAGTATTCGTGAAGATGTCAAAGTGCGTTATGCATATTACGCCTCAGACAACCCCCTTGAGACAGGAAGCACTTTAGCTTCTGGAGGATTGGGCACAACTGGTGTAAAACCAACCTATTTGATCACCGATAAAATTTTAGAACAAATATTTAAGTCATAAGCAAGCATGAACAACCAAACACCGCAACAACCTCCTTCTAATTCCGACGAAGTAGATTTAGGGCAATTATTCCAATTAATCGGAAATGGTTTTAGAAAGCTATTTCGCTTTATTGGAAATATCTTTAAGGGAATTTTTGGAGCAATCATTGTTTTTCTGCAATTCATACAAAAACACCTCATCAAATTTGCAATTGCGGCTGTTGTTGGCCTTGCCATCGGTATATATCTTGACATAAATAAAGAGCCACAGTATCTCTCAACTATGGTTGTGGAACCAAATTTTAATAGCGTACAACAACTTTACAACAATATCAATTTCTATAATGAATTAGCCAAATCAGAAGATTCTATTGCATTAGCAGAAGCATTAGATATTACTTTAAAAGAAGCTGGTTCTATAAAAAAATTCACAGTGGAATCTTATTCTGATGAAAATCAGAAAGTTCAATTATTTGATAAATTTGTAAAGAGTTTAGATACCACAACACAGAAAGCGATAGATATGGAGGCATATCTCAAAAATTTCAATTCATTAGATGCTAGATTTCACACCATTGCATTGATTGCAAGCAACAATGGTATTGGAAAAAAAATTCAAAATGCTATCATCAATTCTATTTCAAGAAATGATTATTTCAATTTACAGAAAGACATTAGCGATATAAACATTAAGTTACAGGACAGTTTATATAGTAAACAAATCACTGAAATAGATTCCCTACAACTCTTATACAAAAGAGTTATGCTTAGAGAAGCAGATAAACCTATGCAAGGCACCAACATAAGTCTTGGAGAAGGCGGAAATAAAGATAACAAAGAACTTTCTCTCATCAATAAAATGGAGGAACTAAAAGAAAGTCTTGTACTACTTAATGAGGAAAAAGCAAATAAATCAAGTATTTTAAATGTAATCTCTGCTTTCCCTAGAAAAGGAGTTGAAATCAAAGGAATCTGGAATAGCTATAAATTTTTAGTTCCTCTAACATTATTAGGTATATCACTATTAATACTAGGGCTACTATCCCTAAATAGGTACTTGAAAAATTATAAAAAACAATAATCCATGAATATTCTTATTACAGGAGGAGCTGGTTTCATTGGTTCACACCTTATCCGAAGAATGGTGCAAAATTATCCAAATTATACTATTTATAATTTGGACGCGTTGACCTATGCTGGTAATTTAGAGAACTTAAAAGATATTGAACATTTAAAAAATTATATTTTTATAAAAGGAGATATTACAGACGCTCCTTTTATAGATTCAATCTTCAATAAATATAAATTTGATCGAGTAATCCACCTTGCAGCAGAATCACATGTAGATAGATCCATTACCGATCCTCTTTCATTTGTTAAAACAAATGTGATAGGAACAGTAAACTTATTAAACGCATCCAAAGAATTATGGAGAGATAATGTTGAAGGAAAACTATTTTATCATGTAAGTACAGATGAAGTTTATGGATCTTTAGGAGCGACTGGTTTATTCGTAGAAAGTACATCTTATGATCCGAATTCTCCATATTCGGCATCCAAAGCAAGTTCTGATCACTTTGTACGTGCGTATGGTGAAACATACAACTTACCTTACATTATATCAAACTGTTCTAATAATTATGGCCCTAATCACTTTCCAGAAAAGTTAATTCCGCTTTTCATTAATAATATAATCAACAAAAAAAGTTTGCCGGTTTATGGTGATGGAAATTACACTAGAGACTGGTTATATGTTGAAGACCATGCATCTGCAATAGACTTAGCATTTCATAAAGGGGAAAATCGTGAAACCTATAATGTTGGAGGATTTAATGAGTGGAAAAATTTGGATTTAGTGAAATTGCTATGCAAATTAATGGATACTAAATTGAAGCGTCCTACTGGAGATAGTGAAAAATTAATCACTTATGTTAAAGATAGGCCAGGCCATGATTTACGTTATGCAATAGATGCTTCCAAAATAAACAAAGAATTAGGCTGGAAACCCTCAGTAACGTTTGAACAAGGTTTGGAAAAAACTATAGATTGGTTTTTACAAAATCAAGATTGGTTAGATAATGTTACCTCTGGCGATTATAAAGAATATTACTCTAAAATGTACCAATAAACTAAATTATATGAAAGGAATAATTTTAGCAGGAGGTTCTGGAACTAGACTACACCCCTTGACCCTATCAGTAAGTAAGCAATTAATGCCTATTTATGATAAACCAATGATTTACTACCCTTTATCAACTTTAATTTATGCTGGTATAAATGAAATACTAATTATCTCTACCCCTAAAGATCTTCCTTTATTTGAAGACTTGTTAGGTGATGGTACAAAATATGGCTGTAAATTTGAATATGCTGTACAAGAAGAACCTAACGGATTAGCCGAAGCATTCATTATTGGTGAAGAGTTTATCGGAAATGACAAAGTAGCTTTAATACTAGGCGATAATATTTTTTATGGATCTGGATTAGCAAATTTACTTCAATCAAATAACGACCCAGACGGTGGTATTATATATGCATATAGGGTGCATGATCCTGAACGTTATGGAGTAGTTGAATTTGATAACGAAGGGAAAGCTATAAGTATTGAAGAGAAACCCTTAGAACCGAAATCTAATTATGCTGTTCCTGGAATTTACTTTTACGACAATGAAGTTGTAAATATTGCAAAAAACATTACCCCTAGCCATAGAGGTGAACTTGAGATTACAGACATTAATAAAGTATATTTAGAGAGGAATAAGTTAAGCGTAAGCATTCTTGACAGAGGTACAGCCTGGTTAGACACCGGCACATTTCAATCCTTAATGCAAGCATCTCAATTTGTTGAGGTCATAGAAGAAAGGCAAGGATTAAAAATTGGCACTATTGAAGGTGCTGCGTATGAAATGGGTTTCATCAATAAAGACCAACTAATTGCTCTAGCTGAACCACTAATGAAGAGTGGATACGGGAAAAACTTATTAGGTATTTTAAATAAAGATAAATGATTGTTAAAGAAACTTACTTAAAGGGTTGTTTTGTAATTGAACCAAAAGTTTTTGAAGATGATAGAGGTTATTTTTTTGAAAGTTTTAATGAAAACACTTTTGAAGAATTAATTGGAAAAGTACACTTTGTTCAGGACAATCAATCTTTTTCGTCTAAAGGTGTTGTTAGAGCAATACATTACCAAATAGGAGATCATTCTCAAGCAAAATTAGTTAGAGTTTTAAAGGGAGTTGTTTTAGACGTAGCTGTTGATTTAAGGAAGAATTCTCCAACTTTTGGAAAACATTTTTCAATTGAACTTTCTGAAGATAATAAAAAACAATTATTTATACCTAGAGGATTTGGACATGGGTTTTCAGTTTTAAGTGAAACTGCTGAGTTTTTTTATAAGTGTGATAATTTTTACAATAAAGAATCAGAAGGTGGAATTATTTATAATGATAAAAGTTTGAATATAGACTGGAAAGTAAATCATGATGATTTAAATGTTTCTACCAAAGATCTAGAATTACCAACTTTACAAAATGCAAAAATTTAAATGATTAGTGATTTTAAAATTTTAGTTACTGGAGCAAATGGACAATTGGGAAAATGCATACAAGATGTAGCTAAAAATTATCCTCAGCATACTTTTCATTTTAAATCATCAAAAGATTTAGATATTACGAACAATTCGCAAGTAGAAAATTTATTTAACAAAGAAAAATATGATTACTGCATTAATTGTGCAGCATACACAGCAGTTGATAAAGCCGAACAAGATCAAGAAAAAGCTTTTTTAGTAAATGCAGATGCAGTAGAAAATTTAGCAGGAGCCTGTAAAGCAACTAAATCTACTCTTATACATATATCCACAGATTTTGTTTTTGACGGCCTTAAAACATCTCCATATACAGAAAAAGATAGTGCAAAACCTATAAGTGTTTATGGTTCTTCTAAATTAAAAGGGGAACAATACATTCTAGAAATACTAAAAGAGCATTTTATAATCAGAACTTCATGGGTATATTCTGAGTATGGCAATAATTTTGTAAAAACCATGCTTCGTTTAGGTAAAGAAAGGGATGAGATTAGTGTTGTAAACGATCAATTTGGCTCACCTACACATGCAAAAGATTTAGCTGTTTTGATTTTAAAAATCATTGATTTAAAAACAGAAGATTATGGTATTTACCATTATAGTAATGAAGGAGCTATAAGTTGGTACGATTTTGCTAAAAAGATTTTTGAGTTAAATAAAATTGATATAAAAATTTCTCCCATCCCTACAAATGAATATCCTACCCCTGCAAAAAGACCTGCATATAGTGTTATGTCTAAATCTAAGATTAAAAAAGTATTAGATATAGAAATACCAAATTGGGAAAACAATATTTTAGATGTAGTAATTTCAAAATCATAATAGAGATGAAATTAGTGATTTTATTTTGTGCTTTTTTAACTTTTTCAACTTGCAAAAACACAACTCAGCCTGAAAGCGAAAAAATTAATGATTATTTAATTATTGATATTAAGGCAAAAGTTCTAGAAGATGATATTTTTGAAATATACTATTCTGAAGATCCTAAAGACTTATATCTTCCTGAGAATAAAGTAAGAGCTAATGTAAAGGGGGGGGCAAATTTTCAAAACATACATTTTAAATTTCCTGACAGAACATATCCAATGAAATTTAGAATAGATATAGGATTAAATAGAAACGAAACAATTATAGAAATCTTAGAAATAAAATTATCCACAGGTAAAAACAGTAAAACCTTTTCTGGTTCAGAAATCGGAAAAAATTTTAGAACCAATCAATTTATTCAATATAACCCTAGTTCCAATAGCTTTAATCGTCATATTTTAAATGGAGCTTACGATCCATTTTTATTAAGTTTAGATCTATCTGATGATATTGTAAATTTATTTAGTGACTAAATACAATAGTGCTTTGTTAAAAAATATCAACAAAATGCATTTATCAAAAAAATTATGAATTAGATGGGTTATAAAACTATCAAAAAAGGGATAATAATTAATGCATTATGGGCTATAGTTTCCAAGCTTTTATCTGGATTAAAGTTAATTATTATTGGTGTAATTGTCGCAAGACAATTAGGGCCAGATGAATTTGGTGCATATAGTTATACGATTAGTTTTGTAATGTTACTTTCTGTATTGGCAGAATTTAGACTTCATAATATTTTAATTAGAGAAATTTCAAAAGATGAAATAAATACTGAAAAAATTCTAGGTTCAGCATTTATTACTTGTCTTTTTTTTTCAATAATTGGTTATATAACTCTTTTAATTTTAGTAAATTTTATTGAAGAAGATAGTGAATTGAGGTTTTATATTTTAATATATGGCCTAACATACTTTTTTCAAACACTTCGCTTTTTAAGAGCATTCTTTATTGCGAAATTTCATAACAAAACTATTTTTAAAATAGAGATAATTGTTGGCCTACTAGTTTTATTAACAGCTGGTATAGTTAGCTTATACAGTAACTCAATATTGTTATATATATTGATAAGAATGTTTGATCTCTTAATGGTTTCATTATTATTAATAATGTTTTATCAGATTGGTTTTAAAAAAGTTAAACAATGGAAATTTGATAAAAAAATAAGTAAAGAACTAATCATTAACTCATCTCCTTTAGTTCTTTCTAGTTTAGCACTTGTAATATTTCAACAATTTGATCAAATAATGATTAAACATTTATTGAACGAATATTCAGTTGGTCAATATAGTGCAGCAGTATCAATTATAAGCCTTATTGTTTTTATTCCTATGGTGTTAACTGATGTAATTAGCCCTTCATTGATAAAAAGTAAAATAAATAGTAAGTCAACTGATTATTTATACAAACTTCAATTATTTTCAGATTATATTACATGGGGAAGTATAATTCTATGCATTTTAATAACATTTCTTTCACCAATAATAGTAAATTTGATTTACGGTGACAAATACCTTGATTCAATAGAAATTTTAAAAGTATTTACCTGGCAAAGTGTTTTCATTGCTATGGGAGCGGTAGCTGCTCAAATAATGATTATTGATAATAAACACCAAGTAGCATATATAAAAAGTCTTGCAGCTGGTATTCTTAATATTGTTTTAAACTTTATTTGGATACCAAAATATGGCATTATGGGAGCAGTTTGGGCTTCTCTTGTTGCTTATGTAACCTCATCTTATATTGCTCATTTTTTTATAAAAAGATATAAGTATATTTTCTTTATACAAACAAAAAGTTTGTTTTACGGATTGGTAAATATCTTTAATGACTTAAAAACGATTAACAGAAAAAATGATGATTGAAAAAAATATTTCATTAAAAACATCAAATACTTTTGGCTTAGACATCCTTACTGATAGATTTTTTTCATTTTCTAATTTAGAAGAATTAAAAGAATTTATTACAAAATTTGAAGGCGACTTAAAAGAAATTTTAATTCTCGGAGGGGGAAGTAACATGCTATTCTCTAAAAATTATGAAGGGATTATAATACACCCTAAAATTGATTTTATAAAAACCATTAAAGAAACAAATGATGACATTTTTCTCGAAGTTGGCTCTGGAATAAATTGGGACCACTTTGTAACTTTCTGTGTTAAAAAGAAGTATTATGGAGCAGAAAACATGTCACTTATACCTGGCAATGTTGGAGCTACAGCTGTTCAAAATGCTGGAGCGTATGGCACTGAAGCTAAAGATTTAATTATAACCGTCAAGGCTTATGATTTACACGAAAAAAAAGAAGTTACTCTCTCTAACGGCGAATGTAATTTTGAGTATAGAAATTCTATTTTTAAAACTGAAAATTATAAAAATAGAATTCTTATTACATCGATAGTTTATAAACTATCAAAAAAATCAAAATATGATTTAAAAATGAATTCTTATTCTGGTAATTATATTTCAAAACGTTTTAAGTACTGGAAAGAATTTTTTACACACTTAAGAAAAAGTGTAAACTTAAAGTCCGTACGCGACAAAAAATTACTTGATTATCGATTTCTTAAAAATTTACTAGAAGACTCTGGACTCTTACCCCTTTCAGTAAAAAGGAGAATAGTTATAAAAACCAGAACCTCTAAACTTCCCGACATAAATAAATTAGGCAACGTTGGGAGTTTTTTCAAAAACCCAATAATTTCAATAGAAAAAGCTAACCAATTAAAGGAGGCTTACCCCGATGTCATATTATTCCCATACTTAGAAGATAAAATGAAAGTTTCGGCAGCATGGTTAATAGACAAATGTGGGTGGAGTGGAAAAAGAATTGGAGGAGCAGGTACCTTAAAGCATCTACCACTTACTATTGTAAATTATGGTAATGCAACCAGCGAAGATATTATTACCTTAGCAGCAAAAATAGAAGAATCTGTTTTATTGACATTTGACGTCATCATAGAAAAAGAAGTCGTTTTAATATAAAAAATATGAAAGTATATATTATAAATTTCCACCATGTTTTAAATTACGGAGCTGTATTTCAAGGGTATGCTTTGTGTCAGTTTTTAATAGAGAATGGTTATGATGCTAAAATTATAGACTACAGACCTTCTTACTTTTTATCAAGAACATATAGACCTGCTAAAGGTTTGATGAAAACTGCAAAAAAAGTAGGTATGAATTTAAATTTTTATAAATTCAGAAAAAACCACTTTAAGCTGACTGAAAAAATATTATACTCTCAAAAAGACTTAGTAAAGTTTTTCGAAAACTCTGAAGACGCGTTTATATGCGGAAGTGATCAAGTTTGGAATGCCAAAATAACAAATGGCAGAATAGATCCAGGTTATTTTTTAGATTTCGTTCCTAAAACCGCTAGAAAAATTGCTTACGCTGCAAGCATAGGACATACTAAGTTTAACAGAGAGCATAAAAATGATATTTCGAACAAACTACAAACTTTTAGTTCAATTTCGGTTAGAGAGGATTTTGCAAAACAAGAAGTGTCAGAAATATCTAATAACCTTGTTAATCCAACACTAGTTTTAGATCCAACACTGATTTTAGATGACTACTCTGATGTTTTAGATCTTGAGTTAGTACCTAAAGAAGATTACCTTGTTGTTTACACAACAGAAGATAGTAATGACTTTAGGAAATATATTCAGATACTTTCAGATATTTTGAAAATAAAAGTAATTAACTTAGGTCATTATGACGCAGGCAAAGAAGCTGAGAATTACACTAATATTCACCCGTCTAAATGGTTAGGTTTATTTTCTAAAGCAACATATGTTTGTACAAATTCATTTCATGGAACGGCCTTTTCTATTATTTTTCAAAGAAATTTCACCGTATTAGGTAGAGAAACTATGAAGGATTTAAATAGAAGACAATTGACATTAATGTCAAATTTAGGAATTGAAGATAGATTCATACACTCAATAAATGACTTTAATAAAGATCTTCACCTAAAAGAGATTGACTATAATAAAATTGAAGGAAAAAGAAAGGAGTTGGTAGCAGATTCCAAAAAATTCTTGTTGGATGCATTAAATTAATAGATAAGCCATCAAGATTATATAGGTATGAAATCAATTATTAATAAAATTGTATTATTCTTTGTTCTATTGGATAATATTTTTTTACCCATTGACATTGGAGTCGATTTTAGGCTGAATTATCTTGTAATGATTATTTATATAGTTTATTATGCCTGTACGCATAAATCAATTGAGCTAAACAAAAAAAAATCCTTGGTGTTATTAGTAGGTGTTGTTTTATTCTTGGCGATTACGATACTAACTGCAGAATCCTTTTTTTTAGTTATTAAACAATTAATACTAATATCCATAACATTTACTTTTTCATATTTATTATTAAATTCATATAGATTCGACTATATAAAACTTTTCAAGGATTACATAATACTCATAACATTAGCTGGAATTATAGTAGTTATACAGTTTTTTGGAACCATATCCAACTTAACATTTTTAGTAGATTACTCTTATTTAGGCCTAGATACCGGCGGAATTAGATTAAACGCACCGAGAGGGCGTTTTCACTCATGGTTTTACGAACCATCATTTATGGCTTATGCATTTATGCCTGTTATTTTTATTGCTGTTGCCAGACTCTTTGGTGTAGGCAACTTACTATCTATAAGAAGATCAATTTTTCTTATAGTCATTCTTTTTATGGCAAAATCTACCCTAGGATTACTAGGATTATTGTTAAGTGTCTTTATTTTGATTTTATCAAAATATCCAATTTATAAAAAACCTATCTTTCTTCTTTGCTTAATTGTTGGATTAATTGGGAGTTCTTATTTAATCTATAAAATACCTGCTGTTAAGTTTCGAATTGACGAGACATATACTCTTTTTAAAGCTAGAAAAGTAACTTCAGAAGAAATTGCAAAAACAAATTTAAGTACATACGCACTTTATAGTAATTTCAAAATAACTCAAGCTTCTTTGAGAGAAGCTCCATTATTTGGAACTGGTGTTGGAACATATGAATTAAACTACGATAAACACTTAAATAATGTTATACCCACTAGTAATTGGAGAAATAATTTTAAAATTAATAGACAAGATGCAAATAGTCTATTATTTAGAATTTTAGTGGAAACAGGTTTAATTGGAACAGTTTTATTAATATTATTTATTTTAAAAAACAAAATACCTTACCGTCAAGTGAATAGTACAATACAACAAAACTTATGGATGATTAATAATGGTATCTTAGTGCTCTTAACGTTGCGCTTTTTAAGACAAGGGCATTATACTATGCTAGGATTTATTTTAATGATTCTAGTCTATTACATGACTAACCAAAAAACAAAAAGAATAGCTCAAATATAATCTAGGCATATGCAAACAAAAAAAGTAATAGTTATCTCTGGAGTTAATATTGTCGAAGCTGGTCCACTTTCTGTTATGAGAGATTTTTTGAAAGAATTATCTAAGACAAACGACGATGCTTTAGAAATAGTTGCGCTAGTGAATACAAAAAGCTTATTCGAATTTCCTAATATAAAATTCCTAGAATTTCCAAACTCGAAAAAAAATTGGTTTTCCAGAATTTATCATGAATATTATTACTTTAAAAAATTATCATTAGAATTAAAGCCAACACTTTGGATTTCCATGCATGATATTACTCCAAATGTTAGTTGTGAGAATTTATATGTTTACTGTCACAATGCTACTCCATATTACAAACCAACATGGAAAGATTGGGTCTATGGGGGAAGAGCATCCCTGTTTAGTTTATTCTACATCTACTTGTACGGAATTAATATAAAGAAAAACAAAGGTGTAATTGTTCAACAAGATTGGTTAAGAAAAGAATTTGAACAAAAATTTAATCTTAAAAATGTCATTGTTGCATATCCCGATATTGACTTACCAGATATTAAACCAAACTATTCAAACCAAAAATCTGATGACGCTATTAAAAAAATATTTTTTCCTAGTTTCCCACGATCTTTCAAAAATTTTGAAGTGATATGTGAAGCTTATAAAAACTTACCTGAAGATTATAAAGCCCGCCTTAATGTATATATAACTTTAGATCAAAACTTAAATTCATATGCTAATTACATTTACAAAAAATACAAGGATCAAAAAGGACTTTGTTTTATAGGACTTCTAGATAGAGAGGAAGTTTTTGAATATTACGAACAGGTAGACGCTCTGGTATTCCCTTCTAAACTCGAAAGTTGGGGTTTACCCATAACTGAGTTTAAAAAGTTCAAAAAACCAATTTTTTTATCCAATTTACCTTATGCCAAGGAAACCCTAGGAGCCTATGAAAAGGGCTACTTTTTTAACCCAGAAGACCCATATGAATTAATGGACCTTATGAAGCTTCTTATTGATCAGAAATTAAAAAACAACCCCAGTCAAGAAATAAACATTGAAGATCCATTTTTTATAGGTTGGAAAAATCTTTTTAAAAATTTAATAAGCGATGAAAATCTTAAATAAAAAAATAGACATTCGATTTTATTCTGTGGCTTTGATTTTATGCTACCCCTTATTAAAGTTTAATATTATATCTATCCTTACAGGTGTCTGTGCTATTACGAGCATTTCTTATTTTATTATATATAAAGAATACATGGATAAGAAATATTTAAAATATTTCTTATCCAGCTCCTCGTTTGTGCTAATAATGTTAATAACATTATTGTATACGGATAATTTGAAACAAGGTTTTATAAAAACTCAGCAAAGTTCAAGTATTTTAATATTCCCTCTAATAATATTTTTTTTTCAAAGAAAGATTACTTCCAAACAATTCGATAAATTATTAGTTATATTTAATACAGCCTGCTTATTATCAACGATTTACATCTACACCGAAATCTACAAAAATGGTGTGTTTAGCTACTTATTTGAAAAAGAAGTTAGTTTCTGGAATAATCCATTTCGAGACGTACTAAATAACCTAAGCTATTTAGACTTACATCCGTCATATTATTCAATATGGCTATTATTCTGTGCCCTATTTCTTATTAATAAATTACTTACTCGTAATAAATCTTTATCAGTAGTTTTTTCAATACTTTCCTTAGTGATTTTTTTTATATTCACTTCTTTTCTATTTGCTTCTAGGGCTACAATAATAGGGTTCTTTATTGCGGTATTAATTCTTCTCATTTTAAAAATCAAATCAAAATTAAACAAAGCAATTGCTGTTTCTTTAATTATTGTAATAAGTTTAATTTCGATAACGCAAATATCTTTTTTGAAAGTAAGATTTTTTGATGAGGTTAATGCCCAAAAATTAAGACCTCCAGTTGGAATAGCACATACATCATCAAATATAAGAGTAGGAATATACAAATGTGCCTCAGAACTATTCCAAAAAAATCCAATTGTAGGTGTAGGAATTGGTGATGTTCAAGCTGAACTAAATAATTGTTATTTGCAATTTCACACAAGGGTATATCAAGAAGGAAATTATAATACTCATAGTACTTATTTAAATTTATTGCTATCTGGAGGAATAATTGGCTTATTATTGTTTCTTTTGTCAATATTCTTACAATTAAAACTAGCTTTAAAATCAGAAAACTACTTGTATTTATCGTTCATCATATTAATAATACCCTTTTTTTTATTTGAAAATGTACTTTCAAGGATGCATGGCGCTGTCTTTTATGGCTTATTTAACGCTCTTTTCATTAAGCAAATCTTATCAACTAAAAAATGAAAAAAATGAAACACTACGATTTAACAATATCAATTGTTCTTTATAACACTGAATTTGAAGAAATAATAAATATCATTAAGATATTTGAAAATGCAAGTATAAAATATAAAATATTCCTAATAGATAATTCTCCATTGAATACTTTAAGCGATAAAATTGGTGAAGTTGAGAATGTTCAATATATCTATACGGGTAAAAATGTTGGTTTCGGATCTGGTCACAATATTGGAATTAAAAGATCTAAAGATATATCGAAATATCATTTAGTTTTAAATGCGGATGTTAACTTTGAATTTTCTATAATCCCTACTATCATAAGATATATGGATGAAAATAGTGACGTAGGTCTCTTAGCTCCCAAGATACTTAATTTTGATGGCACAATTCAATATTCCGCAAAGTTATTGCCAACACCCCTAAATTTAATTGTAAGAAGATTTATTCCAATAAATTATCTTCTTAAAAAATTGGATTATAGATACGAATTAAAGTTTTTTAATTTTGACAAAATAATCCAAGTCCCATATGTAATGGGCTGTTTTATGTTTATACGCTGTAAGATATTCGAAAACACGGATGGTTTTGATGAAAGATTTTTCATGTACCCAGAGGATATTGATTTAACTAGAAGAATCTATCAAAAACACAAAACAATTTACTTTCCACTGGTTTCTATAATGCATAAACATGGAAAAGGATCATATAAAAATTATAAGTTACTATATTATCACGTTACCTCTATGATAAAATATTTTAATAAGTGGGGCTGGATATTTGATAAAGAAAGAAAGCAGATTAACGAAAAAGTCTTATCTCAATTTAACAGTAAAGACAGAAAATTATAATAAATCAAAAAATAATTTTTCTAAAAAAATTAATCCGAAACAAAAAGAAAAGCTTTATTTGTAATATGATTTTCAAACAACATAGGTTTTCTAATTTCATCAATACCATTTCCTACCTAATAGATATTTTTGTAATTAATCTAGTAGCCTACTTAATTCTTTCTCTTTATAATATCCCTAAAATATTTTATTTGTATATTTCATTAGGGTGGATTTTAATATCCATTAAAAATGAATTTTATACCGTATATCGTTATACGAAGGTAACCTCTATCTTAATATTACTTTTAAGGCAATTTACAGTTTTTTTTTTAGCATTATTTACATTCATAGGTTTTTTCAAACAGCCAGATATTAGCAATTATACTTTAATTAGGTACTTCTTTATCGTTGCTTTAACAATCTTTTGTTTAAAATTTATTGTATATGGCCTATTGATGACCTTTAGAAAATTCATTAAAGGAAATCTACGAAATGTTGTTGTTATAGGAAAAAACAAGAAAACGGATCAATTAATTGGAGTATTTCATGATTTTCCAGAGTATGGATATCATTTCACAAAACAATACAACCCCAAAGAAAAAAATTTCACGTTAAGTGAAGTTTTTAAGTTTATTCAAACGAATAATATAAACGAAATCTACTGTTCCGTATCAGAATTAAAAAATTCAGAATTAAATGAAATTATAAGTTTTGCTGATAACAATATCAAAATTTTAAAATTTATACCTGATAACAAAAATATCTTTTCTAAAAAATTAAAATTTGAGTATTACGATTACATCCCAGTTCTTTCATTAAGAGATATTCCTTTGCATAATCCTTTGAATGCTATACTAAAAAGAACGTTTGACATTGTATTCTCAATAATCGTAATTCTTGGGATATTGTCCTGGTTGACACCTATATTAGCATTAATCATACGTTTAGAGTCTAAAGGACCTATATTTTTTAGACAACTTAGGAACGGTATAGATAATAGAGAGTTTTATTGCTATAAATTTCGCTCTATGGGCTTAGACAACGGGGGCGATAAGTTTCAAACTGTTAAGAATGATATGCGTGTTACAAGAGTTGGAAAATTCATAAGAAGGACAAGTATTGACGAGTTACCACAATTTTACAATGTGTTCTTTGGAACAATGTCTGTAGTAGGACCTAGACCGCATATGCTGAAATTATCGCTTGAATATGAGGCTATCGTTGATAAATACATGTTACGCCAATTTGTAAAACCAGGTATTACAGGGTTAGCACAGGTAAGAGGATATAGAGGAGAGATTGAAGAAGATTCAGATATTATTAATCGAGTAAAGTTTGATATTTTTTATGTCGAAAATTGGTCCTTAATTTTAGATTTGAAAATAATTGTTCAAACAGTGATCAAAGCTGTGTTGGGAGACGAAAAAGCGATATAATGAAAAGAGTACTAATTACAGGAGCAGCAGGGTTTTTAGGATCTCATTTATGTGATCGCTTTATAAAAGACGGGTACTATGTTATAGGCATGGATAATCTAATTACCGGTGATTTAAAAAATATAGAACACCTGTTTCACTTAAAACAATTTGAATTCCATCATCATGATGTGTGCAACTTTGTACATGTTAGTGGCGAATTAGATTTTATATTACATTTCGCTTCGCCCGCTAGTCCAATAGATTATTTAAAAATTCCTATTCAGACACTTAAAGTAAGTTCTGTAGGAACATTAAATTTATTAGGTTTAGCAAAACAAAAAAATGCAAGAATCCTAGTCGCATCAACCTCTGAAATATATGGCGACCCGCTAGTACACCCTCAGAACGAGGAGTACTATGGTAACGTAAGCTCTATAGGTCCACGTGGCGTATATGACGAAGCAAAACGCTTTATGGAGTCGCTTACTATGGCCTACCATAGATACCATGGCTTAGACACGCGTATCGTACGTATATTCAACACTTATGGCCCAAGAATGCGCTTAAATGACGGCCGTGTAGTTCCTGCTTTTATGGGGCAAGCACTCCGCGGTGAAGATATCACCGTATTCGGAGATGGTTCTCAGACACGTTCTTTCTGCTTTATAGATGATCAAGTAGAAGGTATTTACCGTTTACTAATGAGTGATTGTTCAGATCCTGTGAATATTGGAAATCCGCATGAAACTACTATTTTAGAATTTGCACAAGAAATTATTAAACTTACTGGTACACAGCAAAAAATTATTTTTAAGCCCTTACCACAAGATGATCCTTTGCAACGTCAACCTGATATCACAAAAGCCAAAGAAATCTTGGATTGGGAACCTAAAGTTCATAGAACAGAAGGCCTTAAAATAGTTTTTGATTATTTTAAATCTTTATCACCTGACGAACTTCAGAAAAAAGAACATAGAGATTTCTCTAGTAAAGCTTAAGGAATATATTTATCCGATAAAATTACTGGTATTATTCGTCTTCAATAGGTATTTTTGCCCAAACCTTCTAATAGTATGAACATTCTTATTCTTGGAGCAGGTGGCCGTGAACACACCCTTGCTTGGAAACTAAAACAAAGTCCAAAATTATCTAATCTTTTTGTTGCACCTGGTAATGCAGGTACTGCAGCCATTGCTACTAACCTCAACATAGGCGTCAATGATTTTGAGGCTATTAAAGAAGCGGTTATTTCAGAAAAAATAGAAATGGTCATCGTAGGACCTGAAGATCCATTAGTGAATGGTGTTCATGATTTCTTTTTAAATGATAATGATTTAAAAAATATTCCTGTTATAGGCCCACAAAAGGCTGCTGCAACTTTAGAAGGAAGTAAAGATTTTGCAAAAGAATTTATGATGCGTCATAACATTCCTACTGCAGCATATGAAAGTTTTACTGCTGAGAGTCTCGAAAAAGGCTATACTTTTTTAGAAAGTTTAAATCCTCCTTATGTTTTAAAAGCGGATGGTCTAGCCGCCGGAAAAGGTGTTGTAATTTTGAACAACTTACAAGACGCTAAAGAGGAACTTAAATCTATGCTAGTGGATGCTAAATTTGGTACTGCCAGTACCACTGTGGTTATAGAAGAGTTCTTAGACGGTATAGAATTAAGTGTTTTTGTATTAACTGATAGCGAAAATTATAAAATATTACCTACGGCAAAAGACTATAAGCGTATAGGAGAAGGAGACACTGGCCTCAATACCGGTGGTATGGGTGCTATTTCGCCTGTTCCCTTCGCTAGTGAGGCATTTATGGACAAGATACATAAGCAAGTTGTCATCCCTACCGTAGAAGGCCTTAAAAAGGATAATTTGCCTTACAAAGGATTTATCTTTATTGGATTGATTAAAGTTGACGATAATCCTAAGGTTATTGAATACAATGTTCGTTTAGGAGATCCAGAGACCGAAGTTGTTATTCCAAGGTTAAAAAATGATTTGGTAGAACTTTTACAGGCAGTTGCTAATCAAACTTTGAACGAAATAGATTTACAGGTTGATGAGCGTACTGCCACAACTGTAATGGCTGTTTCAGGCGGATACCCTGAGGCGTACGAAAAAAGAAAGGAGATAACTGGATTTGAAATGATTAAAGATGCTACCGTTTTTCATGCAGGTACCACTTTAGTAGATGGAAAAGTACTAACTTCTGGAGGCCGCGTATTAGCGGTTACCGCTTTTGGATCGGACTTTAAAGAAGCTTTAAAATTATCGTATCAAAATATAGAAAAATTAAACTTTGAAAAGATGAACTATAGAAAAGATCTAGGCTTTGATCTGTAGTTCCTAAAATTTAAACATAAAAAAAGCCCTTTGAAAGGGCTTTTTTTAGTTCTTACAAGTAAGAATGACCTGTAACGTCTTTACGTTCTTCACCAGAATCGTTATATTTTTTCAATTGTAACATCCAATATACAAAGGCTACAGCGCCAATAACCATGAAAATCCAATTCAATGTACTAGCACCCCACCAGCTATGCATAAAACGCAATGCATCAAGAGGTATAAATAATACATTTACAAATAAATCTTCAATCGCTCTAAAAAATGATTCCATCTTAATTATATTTACCATGCAAAAATATAAAAACCCAAGATGATTTCAAGCATTTTTGGAAAAACAAAACCAATAAATTACATCTTAATACTTTCTTTTCTGTTTGTATTCTACTGGTTTACTGTTTTCATCCTTTATTCTATTCCTTATAATTCTAACACTATCCTACTGCAAATAGTAGCTTTAGGGGTATTATTGTTCGATATATTCATTATAAATTTTATCGTAAAACGCAATAAGATAACGGCAGATCACTCCTATACTATTCTTTTTTTTACCTTATTAATTTTAATATTTCCAGAGACATTACTGGATAACTACAGTATTATCTGCTCGTTTTTTCTTTTAATCGCCTTAAGGAGGCTACTAAGTATAAAATCACTCAAGTCCATAAAAATAAAAATTTTTGATGCTTCAATGTGGATTGCTATTGCCAGTTTATTCTATGATTGGGCCATTTTATTCTTAATCCTCGTCTATATCACCATTTACTTATACAACCCTAAAAACATAAGAAACTGGATTGTACCCTTCATTGGTGTAGCTACCGTATTTTTAATAGCATCGGCAGTCTTTATCCTAATAAACCAACCAGAGTATATTCTTAATCATTATAAATTCACAGTAAGTACCACTTCTGAATACTTATTAGAATGGCGCCATAGTTTACGGTTATTAACCTACATTTTTGCCATACTTTTCCTAATTGTTCTCATGTTTATTAAATTAAGCAGCTCTGGTCAAGGACGAATAAACACCATGCGTCTTATCAATATATTTTTCTTAATAGGGATTACCATTACGCTACTTAATTCTAATCATGAGATTTCCCCTATATTAATGACCTTCTTTCCTGCTACGGTCTTTATGTCTAATTATATTGAAACGATAAAAAAGCCCACTATTAGAGAAATTGCACTAATTGCGAGTATAATTATACCTTTTATCATCTTGTTGATACGGTTTATTTAAGTCAAATAGTATCTTTGCAAGAAAGCGTAATTTATGTTTAGCGAATTTGCATTCAAAATCTTCGAGGAAAGTATAGCCCAATATCATGTAAAGGATGATGTGTATCAATCTTTTGAAAATCCGTATCCAAAGGATGATATTGCCCACCTTCTTTATCGAAAAAATTGGATTGATACCGTACAATGGCATTATGAAGATATAATTCGCGATCCCAATATAGATCCAGAAGCGGCCTTAGTTTTAAAACGTAAAATTGATGCTAGCAACCAAGATAGAACAGATCTTGTGGAATATATTGATAGTTATTTCTTAAACAAATACCAATCGGTTTCTATAAAAGATGGTGCTACAATTAATACCGAAAGTCCAGCTTGGGCTATAGATCGTCTGTCAATTTTAGCCTTGAAAGTTTACCATATGAAAGAAGAAGCCAATAGAGTTGGTGCTTCTGCAGCATATTTGCAAAAATGTGGAGATAAACTAACTATCCTTTTAGAACAGCAAAAAGATTTGTCTACCGCTATTGATCAATTGTTAACTGATATTGAACAAGGTGAAAAATACATGAAAGTCTATAAACAGATGAAAATGTATAATGATGATGAAATGAACCCCATTCTTCGCGGCAAAAAATAAATTCCGCTTCTCTTATGACACCTACCAAACATATTTTGGTCATACGATTATCTGCTATGGGAGATGTTGCTATGACAATACCTGTATTACTAGCAATACAAGAGCAATATCCAGAACTAAAAATAAGTATTCTTACCAGAGCTTTTTTTAAGCCGATGTTCTCTCAACTGTCCAATGTTTCAATTATTGAAGCTGATGTAAAAGGAAGACATAAAGGAATGATTGGCCTGTACCGTCTACAAAAAGAATTAAAAGCCTTGAAAGTAGATGCTGTTGCAGATTTACATAATGTTTTGAGAAGTAATATCCTCAAGCAATATTTTAAGACTAGTAAAATTCCTTTTATACAAATTGATAAAGGCAGAGTAGAAAAGAAAGCCTTGGTAGCCAAAACAAATAAAAAATTCGCTCCCTTACCATCAACGCATCAACGCTACGCCTCTGTTTTTGAGAAACTAGGATATCCTTTAAATTTAGAAGAATCAAAACTTCTAAAAAAAGAGTCCCTAAAAGAAAACACTCAAAAAGTAGTAGGTATTGGAACTAAAACGTGGATTGGAATAGCGCCATTTGCTGCTTTTGCAGGTAAAATGTACCCTATTGCTTCTATGGAAAAAGTGGTTTCAGAACTAAACAATACCAATAGGTATAAAATATTACTCTTTGGCGGAGGCTCTAAAGAGAAAGAAGAACTTTCTAAGTGGGAACATAATTATGATAATGCTGTAAATATTGCTGGCAAGATCGATTTGAGTCAGGAACTTGCTGTTATATCTCAGCTAGATATTATGATAGCTATGGATAGCGGTAATGCACATTTAGCTGCAATGTACGGCATACCAACCCTGACCTTATGGGGCGTGACGCATCCTTATGCTGGTTTCTATCCTTTTAGACAAAACGAAAATAATGCCTTGTTATCAGATAAAGAAAAATATCCACTGATACCTACTTCAATTTACGGTAACAAAGTACCAAGCGGGTATGATAAGGTTATGGAAACCATCACTCCTGAAATGGTATTAAATAAAATAGAAGAAATTTTACATTAAGCTGTTTGCTTATTTGCCATCGCTCTAAAGAAAAATTTCACTTGTTGCATATACCGGTATCTTAATGCCGTTGCACTTCCTTCTACCATCATGGTTCTTATTCCTATATAGGAAGATATAATATAACTGGCTGCACCTTCACAATCTACATGACGATCTACAAAACCATTGAATTTGCCTCTTTGTAAGGCTGATACTAGATTAACTTCCCAAATTTTTAATGTATCATTTAAATACTTCATAATTTCAGGATTCTTACCATTGAATTCTGTAATGAAATTACTCAATACAAAACCATGATCATTCTCATTATGTTCTGCCGTTTGTAAGGATTCATCCAAACAAGAAGAAATTAAATCTAATGGGTTGTCATGACCCTCTATAGGCTCGATCAACATACTGTAGATTTTCCTAACAACCAATTGCTGCAAGATGCTGATAAAAAAATCTTCTTTTGATTTAAAGTGATAATAGAATGCACCTTTAGAAAGGCTAAGTTCTTTTAATATTTCATCGACACTTGTATTATAATATCCTTTTCTATAAAACAACTCAAGCCCTGTAACTTGCATTTTGTGCATGGTGGCCATGCGTTTTAAACTCTTTTCCATAAGATTTGGGTTTTTGGGTAAACAGACTGTAGGGTCTAATACAAAGATATTAAGTAGCTTTAATAATTATAAAAATGAGAGGTAAGTGGATAGAAAATTACGGTATAACACCAAAACCTGTCGGTAAATGAACAATTTTGTAAATTTACCAAACCCATTAGTCGGTTTTATCGTAATTACATCGATAGATTGTTTTAAAAGTTAGTTACTTTTATAATAAAAAAAACCATCATAAATTAAGTTTCTAAGTATTTCATCGACCAACCCGAAGAATGACACCAAACAACAACAAAACAGTCTTATTTGTTTTTTCTCTTTCTGCTACCATAGAAGCAGAGAGAAAACCGTTGTTTGGCGCTCACAAGAAGAGCACTTCTAAGGAATTTTTTAAGCTTTTAAATAAAAAAACGCGCCAAGTAGCTCAAAATAGTGGCGTTGATGTTGCTTGGATAGATGAAACACAGCAACAAGGAAATTCTTTCAATGAACGGTATGCTAATGCCTATCAGTCCTTATTTGATCAAGGGTATGAAAACGTTATTTCTATAGGTAACGACACTCCTAATCTTACAACGCAGCATATTACAAATGCCATAAAAAGGCTTTCGCAGCAGCAACTTGTTTATGGCCCCTCTAAAGATGGTGGTGTATATCTTTTAGGCTATTCTAAAAATACTTTTGATAAAGCAGTCTTTAAAAAATTCTCTTGGCTCACAAGCAAGGTTTCTAAAGAAATAAAGGATTTCGCGATTCAAAACAATCTTTCTTTTTCGGTTTTAGAGACCTTGGAAGATATTGATTCAAAGAAAAATGCACTAGAATTTGCATATACCCATCTTAATTCAACTATAAGCACCTACATCTTGTTTCATTTAGCTGCGGTTAAAACGAAATACGATAACAATACCAAAGCCCTAAGAACAAATATATTACTTCATAATTTTTTATTAAGAGGACCTCCTTCCCTATAGTTTTTCAGATTCATAAAAATCAACATAAAAAATCTGTCTAGCCTCATGCTAGATTGGCGGCCTTATGTAACTATCTCATCCATCTTATATAAAACTATTATGAAAATAGCACTTATAGCTGTATTTCAGTTATTTGCCATAAGCGTATTTGCACAAACAAATACCTATCAATCTATTGTGGTTGATACTGATAATCTACCCGTACCTTTTGTTACGGTTCATCAGGTAGCAACAAATAATTACACTACTACTTCAGATGACGGAACCTTCCGTTTAGAAACTACTACAGATACTTTTGTTATCAAAATTTCATCCATAGGATACAAAAGTCAAACCATTAACATTACTAGTGGTAATTTTCCTCAAAAAATACTATTAGAAACAGATACCGAACAATTAAATGAGATTGTAGTAACTGCTTTGGGTATAGAAAGAGAAAAACAATCTTTAGTCTCGGCAGTAACAACTGTTGCTCCAGAAAAATTAACTGATGTCACCTTAACCAACGTAGTAAATAGTCTTGCGGGTCAAGTTGCTGGGGTACAAATAACCAATGGCTCATCGGGCGTAGGATCTTCTTCAAGAATTGTAATTCGTGGAGAAAACTCTTTAAGCGGTAGCAACCAACCTCTATTTGTGGTAGATGGCGTTCCTATCAGTAATGAGCAAATTACGAGTAACCTAGTAAATAACGGGGCCTTGCAGGAAGTTGATTTTGGAAATGGAGGCTCTGAAATTAGTCCTGATGATATTGCGTCTATCTCTATATTAAAAGGAGCTGGATCTGCCGCCTTGTACGGAGCTAGAGCGGCAAACGGAGTCGTAGTAATTACCACTAAAAGGGGAAAAAACAAAAAAGGCTTTGGTGTTACAACGAGTAGTGCTTTAACCGTTGAAACCTTATTAACCTTGCCTAACTATCAAAATGTATATGGTGGTGGTTCTAATGGTGCGTATTCCTTTCAGAATGGCGCCGGAGCTGGTGTCAATGATGGTGGATTGAGTAGTTATGGTCCAAAATTAAACGAAGGGCTATTAATCAATCAATTTGATAGTCCCTCTACAGATATTAACGGAAATCCAGTGCGTGCCGGTGATGTACTTGCAAGAACTTTTGCAGATGGCACCTACACACCTATTACCGCTACACCTTGGGTGTCTAACCCTGATAACGTGCGTAACTTTTTTGAAACCGGAGTAACCAAACAAAATAATATCGCCGTAAACTCTTCTGGAGAAAATGGGAGCAGCCGTTTATCTTACAGCAATCTTAGAAATGAAGGCATTATTCCTAACACGGATTTAGATAGAGATGGTATTTCACTCAGCGTACATCAGATTTTAAGTGATAAACTGAATGTTAACGCCTTTGTAAACTATATAAATACTAGAAGTGGCAATCGTCCTAATTTAGGCTATGGATATGAAAATCCGCTTTATGGTTTTAATTGGACCGGTAGGCAAGCAAACGTTGAATCGCTTAAAGACTATTGGCAAGAAGGCCAAACCAATGTTCAGCATTTTGATATTAATTACAATTGGTTGACTAATCCATATTTAACCGTTTTTGAAAACACCAATAGCTTTAATAAAAATCGGTTTTTAGGAAACGCATCTGCCATTTATAACATAACGAATAAGCTTGATGTGACGGTACGTGCAGGTATAGACACCTATAATGACAAAAGAGAGTTTAGGCGTGCCGTAAGTACCAATGCAAACCCTGATGGTTCATTTAGAGAAGACAATGTTTATTTTAGAGAATTGAATACGGACATCTTACTATCGTATAATGATATCATCAATGAGGATTGGAAGTATACCGTTGCTGCCGGTGCCAACCGTTTTGATCAAGACATTAAATACAGTTTTACCGAAGCCTCACAATTAGCCATACCAGATATCTATACCCTAGCTAATTCTAAATCTGCCTTAGTTGCAGAGAGCAATTTATTTACAAAAAGGATAAATAGTATCTATGGAACAGGAAACTTATCCTACAAAAATTCCTTGTATTTTGATTTTACCTACCGTAATGATTGGAGTAGTACACTGCCCGAAAACAGCAACTCTTTTGGTTATTACTCTGCAGGGTTCAGTTATGTAGTAAGTAATATGTTTACCATGCCAGAGGCAATCACTTTCTTAAACTTAAGGTTTAGTGCGGCTAGTGTTGGTAATGATACAGACCCCTACCAAAACAAACAGAACTTTCTACTAAATCAAAATTATGGTGCAGATTTTAGGGTAACCAATGAAAATGTTCTAAAAAATGCCAACCTAAAACCGGAAAGATTAAATGCGTTTGAAACCGGTTTAGAAGCTTGGTTTTTAGATGGAAGGCTACAAATAGATCTTGCGGGATACCAGAATACCAGTGTAGATCAAATTATATCTAGACCTATATCACAAGCTAGTGGGTTTGGAAATTTTAATGTAAATGGTGGCAAAGTCCGTACTAGGGGTTTTGAAGCCTTAGTAAGCGGAACTATTATAAAGAATGCCGATTTCCAATGGCAGAGTTCTGCCAATTTTTCTACTTCTAAAAGTGTCGTCACAGAACTTCCTGAAGGCGTAGACCAATTTGTGACTGGAACAGCAAACATCTTCTCTGGTGGTGGTGGTTCTAACACCGTATTTTATATTGCTCGTGAAAATGGCCGCGTTGGTGATATGTACGGAACAGGTTTTGTTGAGGTTGATGGCCAAGTGGTTCACGATTCAAACGGATTTCCTATTCAGGATCCTAACCTACGACTATTAGGAAATTATAATGCCGATTTTCAAATTGGATTCAATAATAAATTCTCTTTTAAAAATTTAGATTTCACCTTTCTGTTTGATTGGAGGCAAGGCGGTACCATTGTTTCTAGAACAAAAGCCTTAGGTAGCACTTCTGGTGTTTTAAAAGAAACACTTGAAGGCAGGGAAACCGGTATTGTTGGTGCTGGTGTGGTTAACGTAGGTACTGCAGATACGCCACAATATGTAGCGAATACTACAGTTGTTTCTGCCCAAGATTACAACAACACTTTCTTTGATCGTGGTAATGAAGCCAGTGCTTTGTATGATGCTTCTTATGTAAAATTAAGACAGGTAAGCATCTACTACAATTTTCCTGATCAATTGGTAAACGCTATTGGTTTTAATAACATTAAGCTGGGATTAGTAGGAAGCAATTTATTGTTATTTACTGAAAACCCTCATTTTGATCCTGAATTAAATGCACTACAAGAACAAAGTATTACCTACGGGGTAGAAGATTTTTCATATCCGTCTACAAGAAGCTTTGGTATTAGTCTAAAAACTGAATTTTAAGAAAAATGAAAAATTATATAAAGCTACTTCTAGCACTACTGGTTTCTGCTACCGTTATTACGGCGTGTACGGATGATTTTAATGAAATAAACGAAAACAATAATAATCCAGAAACGGTAAGTCCGCAATTCTTATTGACGAATGTACTATCTATTTCATCAGATTTAAATGCCTACGAACAAGGGTTTAGACAGTCTAATTATTTAGCTCAATTCTCAGCAAGTATAGAATTTGAACGTATTGATCGCTATGAAATGGGCTCTAATAGCGAGTATTGGAATTCAATTTTCGGATTACTTTCGGACATTCAATCTATAAAAGCCTCTACAGCCTCAAATGAAGCTTACAATGCGGTAGGTGATATTATGCAGAGTTATTTATATTCACAACTCACAGATTTATGGAATGACGTACCATATACTGAAGCTTTAGGTGCTTTAGATGGTGCATTTTTACCAAAGTACGATACACAAGAAAGTATCTATACTGACCCACAAACTGGGATTATTGCCGTTTTACAGAAATCGGTTGCTACCTTAGAAAATAGCAACGCCACTATTGAAGGTGATGTGCTGTTTAATGGCGATTTAACCAAGTGGGTAAAATTTGCTAACTCTTTACAAGTGCGTTACTTGTTACGTATTAGCAAAAGGAGTACCGATTTTAGCGCACTCCAAGCCTTGGCAGATTCTGGAAACCTAATGCAATCAAATGCAGATAATGCCTTAATACCTTATTTAAGTTCTGCCCCCAACCAATTTCCCTTATTCAACGCCTCATCGGGTACGTATAATGAACACCGCATGACCGCTACTGCAGATTCTATCTTAAAATCATGGAATGATCCGCGCATGATGGTACTTTACAGTGCTTCTCCTGCTACTAGCAACAATACAACACCAGAATACAATGGTTTAGTAAATGGGCAGTCTACAAATACGATTGCAAGTAGTGGTGTCGATCTAAATAATATTTCCTTATTCGGAAGTATATTCCGGGATGCGCCAGATGGTGTAGATGCACAATACATGCAATATTCAGAAACACAATTTGCCTTGGCAGAAGCTGTTGCTAGAGGTTTTATCTCTGGAGATGTCAACACATATTATGAAAACGCAATTACAGCTAGTTTTGATTATTACAATACCGTTTTACCAGCAGATTATTTTACAAGACCTGAAATAGCTTTAGACGGGAGTGAAACTGACCTTACTAAGATACTAGCTCAGAAGTGGTTTAGTCTAATTTCTGTAGGACACGAAGCTTGGTTCAATGTACGCAGAACAGGTATCCCTAGTTTAAAAGCAGGACCTGATAATTTTAACGAAGGAAAATATCCCGTTCGGTATTTATATCCAGAATCAGAGCAAGCTTCAAACAATGCAAATTATCAAGAGGCATCGTCAAGAATTGGCGGAGACGATATAAACAGTAAAGGTTGGTGGGAAAAAGAATAAACTTATGAAAGATAAAATTAATCTAATTGGTATTTTATTAGTGGTTACAATGTTCAGTGCTTGTAATTCTGAGAAAAAGAAGGATGTTATAGCAACAGAGTCAATTAAAACAGAAACCCAAACTGAGGAAAAGATTGAAGGCATAAAAGTGGTGTGGATTGATGCTGATTTAGCCGTTGGTAAGAAAAATATTAATAGGCCTGGCTATTCTGATGTGGACGATGGCTATGCTGTATTGCAATTACTAAATGCTGAAAATGTAGAAATAAAAGGGATGAGTACTATTTTTGGCAATACCAATATTGAAAATGCGTTTGGTATAGGAAATTATATTAATCAAGAGTTTATGGAACAGAAAATATCTGTTTTTAAAGGTTCTGGAAAACCCATTGACCTCAACAATGTAGAATCAAATGATGCTGTAGAGGCTTTAGCAAGCGCTCTTAAAAAAGAACCTATGACCATTTTAGCCATAGGTCCTGCTACAAATATTGGTCTCTTAATATTGAAATATCCAGAACTGAAATCTCAAATCATAGAAGTAGTTTTAGTTGCGGGTCGCAGAACCCCAAATGATATCTTTAATATTGGAACAAAAGGTGTCAAAGCTAAAGATTTGAATTTCGATTTAGACAATGTTGCATTTCAGGTCCTTTTAGATTATGAAGTACCTGTGGTATTGTGTCCGTTTGAAATCTCCAGTAAGGTTTGGATTGAACAACACGATTTAGATACGCTTAAAACCTTTAACACGCCTATGAATTGGTTGGCGACAGCATCTCAACCTTGGCTAGAACAATGGAAAGCTCAAGGAGCAACAGGGTTTAACCCTTTTGATGCTTTGGCAAGTCATTATATTATAGCACCTGAAGATATTGTTTCTGAACCTTTGCTAGCACGTTTAGAACTGCATCTTGATGATACTCTAAATGAAAATGACAAACAAGTATTTAAACAATACCTACTTTGTGATGACACCAAAGGAACTCCAGTAAAATATTGCTTTGATGTGGTACCAAGTTACCATCAAAAATTAATAGCTAGTTTTAAAAATAAGTAAGGTGATAAAACTCAATAATACTATAGCAGCACTAAGTTCATACCTTCATTCAAAGGAATGGCTTTATGAAGATGAAACTATTCTCTCAGCAGAAAAGCCAGGAGATGGTAATATGAATTTTACACTTCGGATTACCACCAACAGAAGGTCATTTATCATCAAACAAAGTCGGGAATATGTAGAAAAGTACCCACAAGTTGCAGCACCTTCTGAACGCGTTTTACGAGAAGCAGAATTTTATAAACTAGCCGGAACCGTACCTCAACTTAAATTAATGATGCCTAACCTCATCGGTTTAGATCAAGAAAATAGCATTATGCTAATGGATGATTTAGGAAAAGGTCTAGACTACTCTTATCTTTATGAGAACGGGAAGGTTATTTCTGAAGCAGACTTACTTACGGTTATCTATTTTATCGCAAAGCTACATACCTCAATAAATTCTGAAACTACATCCCGGAGAATATCGAACAAAAATATGCGCGAGTTAAATCATGAGCATATTTTTAAATATCCGTACTTAGAGGAAAACGGAATTAATTTAGATGATATTTTACCTGGCCTACAGCAAGAGGCAGATCTTTTAAAACAAGATGATAAATTAAAAAAAGCCGTCCTTGCCTTAGGCAAACTATATTTAGCTGATGGCAGTGTATTGTTGCATGGCGATTACTTTCCTGGCAGCTGGCTCAAAAGAGCTTCTGGAGTACGCATCATAGATCCCGAGTTTTGCTTTTTTGGAATACCAGAATTTGAAATTGGAGTTACTATTGCACATTTAAAAATGGCAGATCAACCAGAAGAGTTAATTAAAAAAGCCCTAAGACATTATAAAAATTCATGCAGCTTAGATGAAGAGTTATGCCACAAATTTGTAGCGGTAGAAATCATAAGAAGAATTATTGGTCTAGCGCAATTACCCTTACAAATACCGCTAAAAAAACGAGTTGAATTATTAAAAGAGGCACGAAAAACAATTGTCAACTAGATAAATAAAAATTTTCCTAGCAGCATGCCAAAACCAACTGATTAGTTGGTTTTGGCATGCTACAAAAATGCTCATCTACATACATACTTCTCCGAGCACCTGTATTTCATCGATGAACCACCTATTTTCTTCAGATAAATGGAAAACTCAGTATGTAACAAACCAAACGGTCTGAAAAAATTGAGTCTTTAACGGCTATTTTATAGTAAATTTGAACGAAGTGCTTTCAAATTATAGCTATTTATGACCAAAGAATTGTCAAGTAATCAATCAATCGGACTTGTATTATCAGGTGGAGGTGTAAGAGGCATGGCGCACATTGGACTTATTAAAGCCATGAAAGAATTTGACATAGAAGCAAAGTATGTTACAGGAAGTAGCGTAGGTGCCTTAGTAGGTGCTTTATATGCCAACGGAAACTCTATTGATGATATGCTAAGTTTTTTTAAAACGACCCCCTTATTTAATTATCAATTTTTGACTATCGCAAAGGCCGGCTTCATGGATACGGATAAATACATTCGGTTCTTTAAAGCCTATTTCCCAGAAGACACCTTTGAAGCTTTAGGAAAAGAATTACATATAGTAGCAACGAATATTCAAGATGGTGATGCGGAGTTTTTTTCTACAGGAGAATTAATTAGACCATTATTAGCCTCTGCTGCGTTACCACCCGTATTTAGCCCTATTGAAATAAATGGGCAATTATTTGCAGATGGCGGAATCATGAATAATTTTCCATCAGAACCCTTATATGACAAATGTGATTATATCATTGGCAGTAATGTTTCAATTGTCAGCAAGCTTGAAAAAAAAGACTTAAAAAACTCTTATCAATTAACAGGTAGAGTGACTGGTTTAATGATTTATGCAGCTTCAAAAGCTAAGCTAAAATCATGTAATCTGTTATTTGAATCTTCAGAATTGGAACACATTGGTATGTTAGACCGTAAGGCCATCGAGAAAGCCTATACGTTAGGGTATGATCATGCATGTAGGCAATTTGAAGCACTAGCCAAAGCATAAAAAAACAGGAATAAAATGCAAGCATTCCTATTCCTGTTCATTAGAATATTACAACTTAAAAGCTATACATCATCAAAATCTACTTTCAATGTGGCTGTCAATGGATGCGCTTGGCAAGTAAGGATTAAGCCTTCTGCAATTTCACCATCAGTTAATATTTGATTCTTTACCATCTCTGCTTTTCCTTCTGTTACACGAGCAATACAACTACTGCAAACTCCGCCTTGACAAGAATAAGGAGCGTCTATATTTTCTTTAAGTACCGCATCTAAAACTAACATTTTTTTATCCATTGAGAACGAAAATGTTTCATCATCAACCACCACCTCTACCTTAGTAGCTCCATCTAAGCTTTCCGCCATAGTATCTACGGTTTCTGAAGCTGTAAAAAGTTCAAAGTGAATTTTATCTTTAGCAATATTGGCGGCTTGCAAGGTTTCTGAAACCAAATCGATCATTTCTTCTGGCCCACATAAGTAGAAAGCATCAAATGAAGTTTCTTTAAATTTATTCTTAACAATATAATTTACAGTAGCGCCTTCTATTCTACCAAAAAGAGCCCCCTCTATATTAACTCTACTAAACACATGTTGTACGAAAAAACGATTTTCATACTGTTTTTGTAAAGCTTCGATTTCTTTAGAAAACATAACCTCGTCCGCATTTTGGTTTCCATACACCAACACAAAGGTGCTATTAAGGTGACTCTTTAATACGGTCTCCGCAATACTCATAATAGGTGTAATTCCACTACCGGCCACAAAACCAGCAACATGCTTAGCAGCATTGCTAGGCTGAAATATAAAACGACCTTCCGGAGGCATTACCTCTAAAACATCGCCGACTTTTATTTTATCATTCGCATAGACCGAAAAGGTACCATCTGTTATCTTTTTAACACCTACGGTTATTTTTCCTGATGCCGGAATTGAAGATATTGAATAAGCCCTTCTAACTTCAACACCATTTATTTCCTTACTAATAGTAATATATTGACCCGCACTAAAAGTAAAGGTATCTTTTAATTCATCTGGAATAGCAAAAGTAATCGCTACAGAACTCGCAGTTAAGGGCTGTACATTAGAAACTTTTAAAGAATGAAAATCGCTCATGGATATTAATTTTCTGTAAAATTAAGCAAAGGCGAAACTATATAAAACTGAAAAAGCGTAAAATAATAGAAGTTTATCATACCTCGAAAGAAATAAAATGACAAAAACCTTGTAACATTTAAAGGTATTATAGTACTTACATAACATAAATATACCATCATGTTCAAACATTTTATAACCCTACAATGGAAATCATTCTTTAGAGCGGCTTCTTTAAAAAGTAGTATCGCCATTAAAATTCTAATGGGTTTTGCCGCTGTATACATGACAGCAATCTTTATTGGAATGGGTGTTGGTGCCTACTTTGTTATTGAAGACATGAACATTGGTGATCCTTTTGATGTCATCAATAAATTCATAATTTACTATTTAATTGTAGATCTTGTTTTCCGGTACATGCTTCAAAAAATGCCTGTAACCAATATAAAGCCACTACTCTACCTCCCTTTTAAGAAAAGTCAAGTGGTTAATTTTTCGCTTGCAAAAACAATAGTATCTTATTTCAATTGGTCTCATGCGTTCTTTTTCATCCCTCTTTCTATAGTACTATTGACTAAAGGGTATTCTGCAGCTGGAATTATTGGTTGGCATCTAGCCCTAATCGCTATTATCTATTGCAACAATTTCATCAATGTTCTCGTAAACAACAAGGATAATATCTTTTATCCACTAGTGGGGTTAATCGCACTCTTAGGATTATTTCAATATTTACAATGGTTTGACATAACGAGGTATACTGCACCATTTTTCAATGCACTCTACGCCATACCATGGATTTCTATTATACTTTTGTTGCTAGCGTTTGGCTTATACTATGCCGCCTTCATCTATTTTAAAAAGAATTTGTACTTAGACGCAGGATTGCAGACCAAGCAAACCATCGCTAAAACAGAAGATTTAAGTTGGTTGAATAGATTTGGGAATTTAGGCACCTTCTTAAAGAACGACATCAAACTAATAAAAAGAAATAAACGCTCTAAAATGGCGGTGATTACGAGTTTCTTTTTCATATTCTACGGATTCCTATTTTTCACAGGAACTATAGAAGCGTATGATGGTCCAATCTGGCGCATATTTGCAGGAATTTTCATTTCAGGCGGATTCCTTTTTAGTTTCGGGCAATTTGTACCCAGTTGGGACAGTTCTTATTACCCCCTAATGATGTCACAAAACATTAAATACAAAGAGTACTTAAATTCTAAATGGTATTTAATGGTGATTGCCACCATCATTAGCACCATCATTGCATCGTTTTATTTATACTTTGGCTTAGATGCTTATTTGGCTGTACTTGTCGGGGCCATTTATAATATAGGCGTAAATTCTTATGTAGTACTACTAGGCGGGGCCTATACAAGGACCCCAATAGATTTAACCTCTGCAAAAAAAGCTTTTGGAGACAAGCAGTCTTTTAATTTAAAAACAGTAATGCTAACCATGCCTAAGCTTCTACTGCCCCTACTTATTTACGGAATAGGACATTATCTAATTAGTCCGACAGCAGGGTACATCTTTGTAGCTATGGCCGGTGTCTTAGGATTTGCTTTTAAAGGATTTGTCTTTAAAAAGATAGAAAAAATATACAAAAAAGAAAAATATAAGACCTTGTTAGCCTACAAACAAGTAAGCTAATTGTAAAACTAAATACTACAACCGCATGATAACAGTACAAAACATAACCAAGACCTACGGGAAGAATACCGTTTTGAATATACCCGCATTAGAAATCCCTAAAGGTCAGAGTTTTGGACTGGTCGGAAATAATGGTGCTGGTAAAACAACCTTATTTAGTTTATTATTAGACCTAATTCAGCCAACAACGGGGCATATTAATAATAATGGTGTGCAAGTAAATACAAGTGAAGATTGGAAACCCTTTACCACCGCTTTTATTGATGAAACGTTTCTGATTGGTTATTTGACTGCAGAAGAATATTTCTACTTTATAGGGGAACTAAGAGGCCAGAACAAAGCAGATGTCAATGCACTACTTTCTAATTTCCAAGACTTTTTTCATGGGGAAATTCTAGGGCAGACTAAATATTTGCGTGATCTATCTAAAGGAAATCAGAAAAAAGCAGGGATTGTAGCTTCTTTCATAGGAAATCCTGAAGTAGTAATATTAGATGAACCCTTTGCGAACCTAGATCCAACCACACAGATACGTTTAAAAGGTATTATAAAAGATTTGGCCGCAAACAATAATGTAACGGTTTTAGTTTCTAGTCACGACCTAATTCATGTCACCGAAGTTTGCGAACGTATTGTAGTATTAAACAAAGGAGAACTGGTCAAAGATATTGAAACTTCTGAAGCGACTTTGAAGGAATTGGAGCTGTTTTTCGCTGGATAAGAGCTTAATTTTTGGTATTTAGTTCACTACAATTGTTAAGAACTACACTTTAACGATAAAAAAAGCCGTTAACAAAATTTTAGCATCTTAAGATATAGATAATCAGATGCTTATGTATTTAATCTATAATTAATTTAAAACCAACATCTTTGAGATGAACTACAAAGCAGATAAAAATATCAACAAGCTGTAGTTAAAAAAACCTAATATCATTACCGACATAAAATAGTTTGAAATCGGTGCAATTTATAGTTTGCGCCCTCACTAAAAAACTATTTTATTATGAAAACTTCAAGAACATTTTTATTAGCTTTAGCCATTGTAACCTTATCATTGGCATCATGTACAAATGATAGTACAGAAGAGAGTGAAAACAATATATATGAGCAGCAATCAATTGACAGAGATGAACCAACGTTGGAAGACGTTTAATAAAAACTCAAACCTTTGGAAAGCAATGGGTATTATTTTATGCGCATTGCTTCCTTTTGTTCACGATATTCTTACGACAAGAAGTGGCGAGTTTCAAAATTGGGTGCCAAATTTGGGAATTGTAGAGTCCTTTTCCGATTCTAATGGCACATTTCTGGGCTATTCTGCATATCGTATTTTTTTAGCATTAGTTGGAATGCAACTCAGTTCTTTTATTGCGTGGTTTCTAGTTTTAGAGTTTTCTAAAGGCAAATCTTACAGATTTGTTTTCATATTTCCTACGGTAATAAATGGCTATCAATTGCTACTTATGGTATTTAATCTACGTAAAACACCCTTAAATAACTGGAATTATAAAATTTTTATCTTACTTTTGGTGGGAGTATTATTGATACTCAATTTTTACTTAACCGACAAGAATGCCAAAACCCAAACAAAAAATTAAATCTCTGAGCACTGACTTCGTGGCATTTATGAAGTTTATCTCTAGTGAGATTAACCAAACCCTACTTAGTTTTTCTACGGTTGACCTACACCCGTCTATAGATGTAAATGACGCTGTCGAGAAGTTCAAAAAGTCTACCGCCTCTATAGAAGATTTTTGCAAGAGCTATATTCTTTCTAAAATGAATAATGATAAATCTTTTGAAGTGAATCATGATATGCTTTATGCTCAAGTTAGAATGCTAAAAAGGTCTCTTCAAAAACAGACCAATAATTAAATGTCTACTTTCTTCCGCCTATTTTAGGATTATTTTTTTCTTTTTCATTACCGTTTATCGATAAAATATTTAAATCTAGAAAACAAACCAATTAGTCGGTCTGTATTTTAGAGCCGGTACCATAATACTACCCACCTATCGATTTCAAAGTCAAAATCCTCGATAAATAGCAAATATTTGCCTTACTAAACCCTAAAAAAATTAGTTTACAAACTACTTAGTTTGTGAAATTCTATATTTTTGACCTGATTCATTTCTATCTATTAAAAAATAAAGCGTCTTTTATCGATGAACTACATAATAATACGCATCTTTTTAAGTTTAGTAGTTAGATAAACTTAGAATATTGAAGCTTCAGTTTAAACTTATTGCCGCTCTTGTTTTTGGAGGCGTACTTTTCAATGCATGTTCCACGAAGAAAGATGCTTTTGTAAACCGTAATTGGCACGCACTAAATACCAAGTACAATGTTTTGTACAATGGTAATATTGCTTTTGAAGAAGGTAGAGAAGAACTCAACGCTTCTTACCAAGATAATTATTGGGAGGTTTTGCCTATAGAACGCATTACCATTCGCGAAGAAATTATTTTAGATTCTGAGAATAAGAATCCAAAATTTGAAATTGCGGAAGAAAAAGCCACGAAAGCCATACAGAAACACAGTATGGAAATAAAGGATACAGAACGTAACCCACAAACCGACGAGGCTTTTCTTCTACTTGGAAAAACACGTTATTTTGAACAACGCTTTCTCCCGGCACTTGAAGCCTTCAACTACATCCTAAGAAAATACCCAAAAAGCGATAAGCTCAATGAAGCTGCAATTTGGCGTGAGAAAGTTAATATTCGTTTAGAAAATGATGAGCTAGCTTTAAAAAATTTAAAAAGGCTATTTAAGTTTGAGGTTCTAGAAGACCAAGAATATGCAGATGCTAAAGCAATGATGGCACAAGCCTACATCAATCTAAGTAAAATTGATACGGCAATTCAGAATCTGAAAGTAGCCTCTTCGTACACTAAAAAAAATCCTGAAAAAGGACGCTATTACTACATTATAGGGCAACTTTACAATCAATTGGGTTATAAAGATAGTGCCAATTATGCCTTTGATAAAATAATACACTTAAATCGTAAGTCTCCACGTGAGTACATGATCAATGCACACCTTCAGAAGATAAATAATACCCAACTTACTCCTGAAAACAACTTAGAGATTTATGAATACTTGACTGATTTAGAAGAAGACCGTGAAAACAGACCTTTCTTAGATAAGATTTTTCGCCAAGTTGCCGAGTTTCATTTAGAAAATAAATCCGATAGTTTAGCTATAGCTTATTTTAATAAATCATTGAGAGCTACACAAAATAAGCCGCAACTAAATGCATTGAATTACGAAAATCTTGGAGAGTACAATTTTGATAGAAATGATTACAAAATTGCTGGTGCTTATTATGACAGTACCCTTGTAAACTTACCCGAGAATACTAAAAAATTCCGCGCTATAAAGAAAAAGCTAGACAACCTAGAAGATGTTATTTATTATGAGGACGTAGTTCAGTACGCTGATAGTGTTATTAACATATACCAAATGCCAAAAGAAAAGCAATTAGTTTACTTTGGCGCCTATATAAAAGACTTAAAAGAGAAAGATTCCCTAGCTGCTAAAAAAGAAATTGAACGTCAAAATAGAGGCATCAGTGCTTTTGCAGAGACAAAAGCCGGCAAACAAAACAAAGGCAAGTTTTATTTTTACAACATTACTAGTTTAGGGTACGGTAAAACAGATTTTAGAACCCGTTGGGGCGATCGTACGTTAGAAGATAACTGGCGCTGGTTAGATAAAGGGAAAACTACTATCTCTGAAGAAGAGTTAGTAGCAGATAATGCAGCTACCGGAACAACTGGACTTACAGAAGAGCAAAAATATTCCATAGATTTCTATATGGATCAGATCCCTACAGAGGTTACGGTTATAGATAGTTTAAAAACAGAACGAAATTTATCCAATTACCAATTAGGTTTAATTTATAAAGAAAAATTTAAAGAAAATCTTTTAGCATCGGGTAAATTAGAAACGGTATTGAAATCTAATCCTGAAGAACGTTTAATACTGCCTTCTAAATACAATTTGTATAAAATATATGAAGAATCTGGTAGTCCGCTTATGGCTCAGATGAAAGAAAACATTATTACCAACCACCCAGATTCTCGCTATGCAGAGATTTTACTAAATCCTAATGCGGTATTAGAAGGAGACACAGATAGCCCTGATGCTAAATATGCCGAATTATATAAGCGATTTACCAATCAGGAATATTTGCAAGTAATTACGGGTGCACAGGAAAATATTACGAAGTTTACAGGAGATCCTATTGTGCCTAAATTAGAAATGCTGAAAGCAAATGCAATCGGTAGAATACAAGGTTATGATGCTTTTGAGGAAGCTTTAAATTATGTTGCCTTAAACTACCCTAATAATCCTGAAGGCAAAAAAGCAAAAGAAATTATTGCCGATCAATTGCCTAAATTGGCTCCTAAGGAATTCTTACAACCCAATCCTGCTAAAAAAGCAGAAAACTGGAAGTTAGTATTCCCATTTAAAATGGACGCAACAGAACCCGTTGCTAAACTAAAAGAAGAATTAGAAAAAGCCATAAAAGATTTAAAATATAGAAATACGGTATCTCTTGATATGTACAATTTAGAGAATAAGTTTGTTGTTGTGCACGGATTTAAAACTGAAGAATACGCTCTTGGGTTTGCTGAATTAATAAAAAACAATAAAGACTATAGAATAGCGGATGAGAATTTCGTAATTTTATCTTCGAACTACAAAATTATTCAGGTTCATAAAAATTTAACGGCTTACAAAACACACACAGTAACAATCCCAAAACCGTAGAACATGTTTTCAGACAATAAAAAGCAAAAACCTAAAACAATGACAGAACTAGGAGGACAACCAAACAGAATTGAAAAAAACACTCGTATTAAAGGAGACATTATTTCTGAAGCAGATTTTAGAATTGATGGTAAATTAGATGGGAATGTAAAAACTTCTGGAAAAGTTGTAATTGGCAAAGATGGCTATATCCACGGTAAAGTGGAATGCGTAAATGCAGATATTGAAGGAAGCTTCAATGGAGAGCTTTTAGTATCTGATCTTTTATCCTTAAAATCCTCTGCCGTTATAGAAGGTGTAGTTTCTGTAGCAAAACTAGCTGTAGAACCAGGCGCAACATTTAATGCCGCTTGTACTATGGGAGGTGGTAAATTACCTTCTCAAAACAAAACAGCTACTACTGCAAATGGAACCGCAAAAGCCTCGTAAAAAAATTAACAAGGGTTTACAAACTGCAACAAAACTTTCGGGAATAGGGATCCAAATGGGCCTTACCATTTATTTAGGAAACTTATTAGGTTCTTGGCTAGACGAAAAATACGCAACAAATTATTTAGAAATTTCTATCACACTTGTTGCTATCTTTGTATCTATGTATTCCATGATACGTCAAGCCAATAACCTTAATAAATAAAGTTTTGCTCAAATCTATTTTACAATACATTATTGTATTTACCTTATTATTTCTAGTGGGTACATATACCCACTTAGCCATTTTAGACTACTCTATTCCTTTTCCTTTAGAGAAAATGTATCTCTTTCATTATCTCTTCTCTTTAGGCATCTGCATTCTCTTTGCTTATCTTGCTTTTTCAGATATCCTGAAAGAACAATTAGGATTAATATACCTAGCTGCGCTTTTATTAAAGCTAATTTTCTTTGCCATAGTATTCAAAAGCGCTATTTTTAGCGAGGCCGTTATACCACGTATAGACCGGTTTTCTATGTTGATTCCCCTTATTCTATTTCTATTCGTAGAGGTACTATTTATCTCAAAAATTCTAAAGAAAATCTAGTTAGATAATTATTACATTAAAATTATTTGATTTTTATTTTTAATAACTACCTTTGCGCAAAATTTTAGGAAGTCAATTTTCGAAATATTTATAATGAATATAGCATCAAAATACATTAGTAGAGTAGCTTTATTAATTATCCTTACATTCTCATTACAAGGGTTTTCCATGTCTGATCCAGAAAAGGAAGCGCATGTGGAGGCTACAGAAGGTAAGATAAACACTAAAGAGGGGATTGACAATTATATCAAGCATCACCTTAAAGATTCTCATGATTTTCACTTGTACTCATATACAAATGATGCTGGAGAGACAAAACATATTGGCTTTCCACTACCTGTAATCTTATGGTCAAGTAATGGATTAGTTACTTTTATGTCATCAGAATTTCATCATGATGATAACGGTCAAGTTATCGTAAATCGCGGTGGTTCTAAATTCACAAAATTACATAGTGTAATATACGAGTTAGACGCTAATGCAACAGCCATTAGTTTTGATGAACATCATCACCCAGAAAACGCGCATAAACCTTTAGACTTTTCAATCACTAAAAGTGTTTTCGGAATGCTATTAGCTGGTTTGTTAATGATTTTAGGTTTTAGAGCCTTAGCTAGCGGTTATAAGAAGAGCCCAATCCCTACAGGATTTGCTCGTGTATTGGAACCATTAGTATTATATGTACGTGACGAAATAGCAAGACCAAACATTGGTGAAAAGCATTACCGTAAATTTATGGGCTTTTTATTAACGGTATTTTTCTTTATTTGGGTATTAAACTTATTAGGCTTAACACCACTAGGATTTAACGTTACAGGGCAAATTGCCGTAACAGTTTGTTTGGCTTTATTTACCTTCTTAATCGTTCAATTTAACGGAAATAAAGAATACTGGAAGCATATTTTCTGGATGCCAGGCGTACCTGTATTAATGAAAATAGCTTTAATACCTGTTGAATTGCTAGGTATTTTAACTAAACCATTCTCCTTATTTGTACGTTTATTTGCAAACATTACCGCGGGTCACTCTGTTGTAATGGGTATTGCAGCATTGATGATCTTATTAAAAGCACAGTTTGGAACTGTTGGAGCAACAGGTATATCTGTCTTCCTTACATTATTCTTAACAGTTATAGAATTATTAGTAGCTTTTTTACAGGCGTATATTTTCACCATGTTGTCGTCGCTATTTATAGGTATGGCGGTAGCAGAACATGATCACGAACACGAGCATGATGCTCATGGCCATGAAGTTGCCGATACAGAAGATGTAAGAGCAGATTTTATTTAACGAGAGTTTATTTTTTAATTTAATATAAATCAATTTAGTATGTACAATTTAATTGGAGCAGGATTAATCGTAATCGGTGGTGGTATCGGTTTAGGTATGATTGGTGGTAAAGCAATGGAAGGTATTGCTCGTCAACCTGAAGCAGCTGGTAAAATCCAAACTGCGATGATCATTATCGGAGCATTATTAGAAGGTTTAGCATTCGGTGCTTTACTTTTAGGTAAAAACTAATTTCCGATCAAAGCAAATTGAAGCACAGTACTAACGGTTGGTTACTACTGTGCTTTAAAAAGTAAACTAATAAATAACACAGAATAACATCGTATGGATATTTTTAACGATTTTCCAATAGGCTTATTTTTCATGCAAGCTTTTATCCTATTAATCTTAATTGCATTAATGGTTAAATTTGCTTGGAAACCAATTTTAAATTCTTTGAACGAAAGAGAAACTGGTATTGCTGATGCACTTGCTGCTGCTGAAAAAGCCAAAAAAGAAATGCAAAACATCACTGCTGATAGTGAGCGTTTATTACAAGAAGCTCGTGCTGAAAGAGAATCAATGATTAAAGATGCGCGTGAGATTAAAGATAAAATGCTAGCTGATGCTAAAGATCAAGCAAAAGCAGAAGGCGATAAAATGCTAGCCAATGCTCAAGAAGCAATTCTTAGTGAGAAAAAAGCAGCAGTTGCAGATATTAAAAATCAAGTAGCTACTTTATCTGTAGAAATTGCAGAAAAAGTAATTAAAGAACAATTAGCTAACAAAGACAAGCAATTACAATTGGTTGAGAATATGTTAGGTGATATCAAATTAAACTAGAAGCATGAGCGAATCTAGAGCTGCAATACGTTACGCAAAAGCTACCTTAGACCAGGCTATTGATAATAAAGCCTTAGAAGCTATGGAAGCAGACATGCGTTCTATTGTTGATACCATAAGCGAAAGCAAAGAGCTATCTGATGCTTTAAGCAGCCCTATTGTAAATAGTGCTGATAAAAAGAATATCTTGCTAGCGGTTTTCAAAGACACTAATGCAATTACAAAAGGCCTTATTGGTGTTTTAGTAGACAATAAAAGAATTTCGTTATTAAACGAAGTTGCTTTAAAGTATCTTATTATTAATGAAGATTTAAAAGGACAAGGTGTTGCGTTTGTAACTACTGCTGTGCCTTTAACAGCCGATTTAGAAAAAAAGATACTTGATAAAGTAATAGAATTAACTGGAAAAAAAGTGGTGCTTAAAAGTACTATCGACGAAAAAATTCTAGGAGGTTTTGTTTTACGCTTAGGTGATTTACAGTACGATGCAAGCATCGCTAGTAAATTAGGAAATTTAAAAAGAGAATTTACAAACAGTTTATAATTATAATAACGTAGTCGCCGGTGTAAATTTGCGCTACAACTTATATCATTAATAACATGGCAGGAGTAAAAGCCGCTGAAGTATCAGCAATATTAAAACAGCAATTATCAGGATTTGAAGCTACAGCCTCTTTAGACGAAGTAGGTACAGTTTTACAAATTGGTGATGGTATTGCAAGAGTTTACGGATTATCTAACGTACAATATGGTGAGTTAGTAGAATTTGAAGGCGGGTTACAAGGTATCGTTCTTAACTTGGAAGAAGACAACGTTGGTGTTGTACTTTTAAGTCCTTCTAGAGACATCAAAGAAGGTACTGTAGTTAAAAGAACTCAGACTATTGCTTCTATTGAAGTTGGTGAAGGTATTGTTGGCCGTGTTGTAAATACATTAGGAAAACCAATTGATGGTAAAGGTGCTATTGCTGGTGAACTATACAAATTACCTTTAGAGCGTAAAGCTCCAGGTGTTGTTTACCGTCAACCCGTTACAGAACCATTACAAACAGGTATTAAAGCAATTGATGCTATGATTCCTGTAGGTAGAGGACAACGTGAGTTGGTTATTGGTGACCGTCAAACAGGTAAAACTACGGTTTGTATTGACGCCATCTTAAATCAAAAAGAATTTTACGATGCTGGGAAACCAGTATATTGTATATATGTTGCTATAGGTCAAAAAGCATCTACAGTAGCAAACATTGCACAAACATTAGAAGACAACGGAGCTTTAGCCTATACTACTATTGTAGCAGCTAACGCATCAGATCCTGCTTCTATGCAAGTTTACGCACCATTTGCAGGAGCTGCAATTGGAGAGTACTTTAGAGACACTGGTAGACCAGCTTTAATTATCTATGATGATTTATCTAAACAAGCAGTTGCCTACAGAGAAATTTCTCTTTTATTAAGAAGACCACCAGGACGTGAAGCGTATCCAGGTGATGTTTTCTACCTACACTCTCGTTTATTAGAGCGTTCTGCAAAAATCATTGCAAATGATGCTATTGCGAAAGACATGAATGATTTACCGGATGCATTAAAGCCTATCGTGAAAGGTGGAGGTTCTTTAACTGCATTACCAATTATTGAAACACAAGCAGGTGATGTTTCTGCATATATCCCAACAAACGTAATTTCTATTACTGATGGGCAGATATTCTTAGAGCAAGATTTATTCAACCAAGGGGTACGTCCGGCAATTAATGTAGGTATATCTGTATCTCGTGTTGGTGGTAACGCTCAGATTAAATCAATGAAAAAAGTAGCAGGTACTTTAAAACTAGATCAAGCACAATTCCGTGAATTGGAAGCTTTTGCTAAGTTTGGTTCAGATTTAGATGCTGCGACATTAAACGTTATTGAAAAAGGACGCCGTAATGTTGAGATTTTAAAACAAGCACAAAACGATCCTTTTACAGTAGAAGATCAGGTTGCTATTATCTATGCAGGTTCTAAAAACTTGTTAAGAGATGTTCCAGTAGAAAAAATTAAAGAGTTTGAACGTGATTTTATAGAGTTCTTAAACGCAAAACATAGAGACACGCTAGATTCTTTAAAAGCAGGTAAATTAACAGATGAAGTTATCGATGTATTGACTTCTGTTTGTAAAGATTTATCAGCGAAATATAAAAAATAATTTTAGGTATTAAGTACTCAGTATTCAGTACAAAGCGGTTCTGAAAAAACAATTACCTTGTACTGAATACTACATACTAAGAAATATGGCAAACTTAAAAGAAATACGTAACAGGATAGCATCAGTTTCTTCAACGATGCAGATTACCAGTGCCATGAAAATGGTATCTGCTGCAAAATTGAAAAAAGCACAAGATGCCATCACTGCAATGCGTCCTTATTCAGATAAGCTTACTGAACTTTTACAAAGTTTAAGTGCTAGTCTTGAAGGAGATGCTGGTAGTGTATATGCTCAAAACCGTGAGGTAAATAAAGTATTGGTAGTGGCTATAACTTCAAACAGAGGTTTATGTGGTGCTTTCAACACTAACATTATCAAGCAAAGTATGCTTTTAGCGAACCAAACATATGCTGGTAAGCAAGTAGAATTTATGGCTATCGGTAAGAAGGCTAACGATATTCTTAAAAAGAAATATACCGTTATCGAAAATCATAGCTCGGTTTATGAAGATTTGACTTTCGAAGCTATTTCTGCAATTGCTGAAGAATTAATGGCATTATTTACGAATGGAACCTACGATAAGATTGACATTGTATATAATAAATTCAAAAATGCAGCTACGCAGATAGTAATGACGGAACAATTTTTACCAATTGTTCCTGTATCAGGAGAATCGGCTACAACGGCAGCTGATTATGTTTATGAGCCCTCAAAGTTTGAAATCGTTGAGCAATTAATTCCTAAGTCCTTAAAAACACAATTGTATAAAGGGGTAAGAGATTCTTTTGCTAGTGAGCATGGAGCACGTATGACCGCAATGCATAAAGCTACAGATAACGCTACTGAATTAAGAAATCAATTGAAGCTGACATACAACAAAGCAAGACAAGCTGCGATTACTAATGAAATATTAGAAATTGTTGGTGGAGCTGAGGCTTTAGCTAATTAGATTGGTGCAGACGCGTTAAGCAATAAATCAGCATAACAAAATCGTCTATTTGAAATAAATATTTAAAGAAAGCCTCGCATTTAGCGGGGTTTTTTTATGCCCAAAAAATAAATACTATAAAATGATGTAACATTTGTAAACAAATGAATCTAAAGGGTAAATAACTAAAACTATCACAATGAAATTAACATTACTAGTTGCCCTTTTTACCCTAAATTTAAACCTAAGCTTAAATGCTCAAGAATACCCATTTCAAGTGGAGGTTTCTGGAAAAGGAGAACCGATCTTACTATTTCCAGGATTTGCTTGTACAGGAGCCGTTTGGAACGATGTTATTAAAGACCTATCTAAAAATTACGAATGCCACGTATTCACCTTTGCAGGATTTGGTGATGTGCCCGCTATAGAATCTCCATGGTTAGCTGAAATTAAGGATGGAGTTTCTAAATATATTATAACCAAAAAATTAAAAGAACCCACCGCAATTGGGCATAGTCTTGGTGGTACCTTAGCACTATGGATGGCTTCAGAAAAAGAATATTTTTCTAATATCATTATAATTGATGCCTTAGCCTCTACAGGAGCTTTAATGATGCCCAACTTTAAAAGTGAATTTATCACTTATGACAATCCCTATAACGCTCAGTTACTAAAAATGGACGCTGAAGAATTTTATGCCATGGCACAACAGATGGCGCAAGGAATGACCTTGAATACGGAAAAAAGAGAGCAAATTGTAGATTGGATGGTACAAGCAGATAGAAAAACTTATATTAATGGCTATACCGATTTACTGAAACTAGACTTAAGGGAAACTATCGCCACTGTAAAAACTCCGGTTACCATTTTAGCAGCAACACAACCTTACGGCGAAAAAACCGTTAAGCAAACATATCAAGAGCAATACAAGAATTTAGAGGACTATACTATAAAAATCGCAGGTAAGTCTGCCCACTTCATTATGTTTGACCAGCCAGAATGGTTATCAAAAGAAATAAAATTGGCATTATAATCTCCCATGACGCATTTAGAAGGCCATTTTAAAGCTATTTACAAAGAAAACCACCCTAAGGTATACCGAATGTGTTTAGGATACGCCTCCGGCGATCAAATGCTTGCTGGTGATTTTTGCCAAGAGGTATTCATTAAAGTTTGGGAGCACCTACCCTCCTTCAGGAACGATGCTTCCATATCTACATGGATTTATAGAATAACCGTAAATACCTGCTTAGTAAGTTTGAGACAAAAAAGAAGTATCCCCGTATCCAAAGTAATGGGTACGCTAGAAATACAAAACCCAGAACACGAATTCCAAGAGAAGGAAAAAAAATTCCAAACATTATATCAATGTATAGACCAACTCAGCAAAGACAATAAAAGCATCATCTTATTAGAATTGGAAGGAATACCACAAAAGGAAATTGCTAGCATCATGGGAATAAGCCACGAAGCCACTAGAATCCGAATTCACCGAATAAAAAATGAATTAACTAAATGTGTACAAAATGACAACATTTGATGAACTAAAAACACAGTGGGCCGAGCAAGATATTATAGCCACCCCTAGCCAAGGACATGAAGCCATTTTGAAAAAGGTGAATTTCATAAAGAAAAAACAAAAACTAACCAATGGAATATTAACAATAACAATAGCCATACTTGCAGCTTTCTTCATATATATAGCAGCATATAATCAAAGTATGACCGCCATAGGTCTAGCCCTAATGATTACAACATTAGTACTAAGAATACGAATAGAATTGAGGAGCACCAAAAAAATAAGGAGTTTAGAAATCGCTGCCGAAGCAAGTGCATATAAGAAAAATGTGACCTTGTATTATCAGCAGCGAAAAAAAATACATTTTATATGGACTCCTATTTTAATAGTGGTTTACATACTGGGCTTTGTGCTTCTATTACCTTCTTTTAAAGAAAATTTGTCTCCGGGATTTTTTCTTTACATAACAATTTCATTCCCCGTTATAATGGTTGTTTTAAGCACATTTATATTCAAGAAAATAAGTTTTGAACTCAATCTATTGCAGCAATTGAAACAGTAAGGTCTGAAAGAATTTACTAGTGAAAATTTCAATTCCTTAACCAATTGGCATCACTTTTGAATATATTCGTGTAGTCAGATAACTTAAACTGTTAAAAATGAAAAACTTACTATACCTCTATTTCATTGCATTACTTGGACTAGGAAGCTGTGCATCACAAAAGAACATGGAAACTAAACCTCCCTTTGTTATTGATCATCCTACTTCTCAAAAATGGATTGGAGGTAAAGAAGAAAGGTCTAGTGGAATTGACGTTGTCTTACCAATTACGCAGATAATGGATGAAAATGTATCTTTTCAGCACCTCTATTTTAGAGGACATGTAACCACAGTAAAAAAAGAAATTATTGATGGCAAACAATTTGTAAGTGCTAAAATCACGATCAAGAAATTCACTAAGCCCGATATCATCATGCATGCAGATCCAAGGCAAGAAGTGGGCAACCGACCTCCTCATATGAAAAAAGATACCATAACCGAATATCCTTATGAGCTAGATGACGATGAGGCGGTACTTTCTTACATAGGAAATGACGGCAAAAAAGTCAAATACACTAAAATTAGTGAAATTAAAGAAAAAGAGCCCTTACTATATTCTACCAAACCAAGGAACTAACTTTGTAGAGAGCGTTTAAATACCTACTTTTAACGCCTAATTTTCAACGGTTGAATCCATTTAAAAAACTATTTAAACAGACCTTTATATATGGGCTGGCAACAGTGCTACCCAGAATGCTATCGTTTATTTTGGTACCGATATATACCGGAGTAATGCCAGACCCGGCATTATACGGTGAAATATCTGTTATTTTTTCTTGGATTGCTATTTTTAATGTGTTTTTAGCCTACGGAATGGAAACATCATTTTTCAGGTTTTTCTATAAGGCCGAAGATAAAAATAAAGTGATTTCCACGTCACTGATTTCAATTCTTGGGTCTACCACCCTATTTTTTGTAGTTGCCTATATACTGAGAAACTATTTAGCAGCTTGGAGTGATATTGATGTAATATATATCAAATATGCTATTTACATTTTAGCCTTAGATGCTTTAGTAATCATCCCATTTTCATGGCTACGCGCCACAGAAAAATCGATGCGGTATGCTATCATAAAAATTGTAAATGTTGCCATAAATTTAGGACTGAATGTTTTCTTTCTAATTTACCTTCCAACAATTGTAGAACAGAATCCGTCTAGTGCACTAGCATGGATGTATAAGCCAGACTTTCAAATTTCCTATATTTTCATATCAAACTTAATTGCTAGTGCTTTTACCCTAGCAGTTATGCTAGAGCTCTATTTTAAAAACAACTATATTTTTGATAAAGAGCTTTGGCGAAAAATGATGAAATACGCTTGGCCAATACTAATTGCCGGAATTGCATTTACCGTTAATGAAGTTTTTGATCGCATTTTATTAGAAAAATTACTACCAGAAAACATTGCCGCATCAGAAGTAGGTAAGTATTCTGCATGTTACAAACTAGCTGTTTTCATGACACTATTTGCCACAGGTTTTAGATTGGGTATAGAACCTTTCTTCTTTAGCCATTCAAATTCTGAAAACCCACAAAAAGCATATGCACAAATCACCAACTATTTTGTAATATTAGGAAGTATAATCTTACTTGGCGTAATCGTATTTGCAGACGTATTAAAGGTACTTATTGTACAAAATGAGGCCTATTGGGAAGCAATGCCTGCTGTGCCACTATTAATTCTAGCCAGTTTCTTTTTAGGCATTTATCACAATTTATCGGTTTGGTATAAGGTAACGGACAAAACCCGCTATGGGGCTTTTATATCCGTAATAGGCGCTATCATTACCCTACTCATAAATTTTATAGCTATTCCTTATTGGGGCTATATGGCATCGGCACTGGCAACTGTAATGGCCTATGGCACCATGATGGTCTTGTCTTATTGGATTGGAAAAAAACATTATCCAATTCCATATAATATGCGAAAAATTCTATTTTATCTTGGACTATCTATCCTTCTGTCTATTGTATCATTTTATATCTTTGAGCAAAATTTAATTATTGGAATAATTTTACTCCTAATTTTTCTTGGTTTGGTATATAAATTGGAGCATGAAAAGATTAGACAAATAATTTCAAGCAAAAAATAGCTTTAAAAAATAATTACATCCAAATATTTAAAATGGAAATAAAAATACTTAACAAATCTAATCACGAGTTGCCACATTATGAAACTGGGGCTTCTGCCGGTATGGACCTTCGTGCTTTTATACCTGAAGCGATTACCATTGCGCCTTTAGAACGTATAATTGTAAAAACAGGATTATTTATAGAACTTCCTGTTGGTTATGAAGCTCAAGTTAGACCACGAAGTGGTTTGGCTGCAAAAAAAGGAGTAACTGTTTTAAACGCTCCCGGAACCATTGATGCCGATTATAGAGGTGAAATAGGTGTCATACTCGTTAATCTTTCCAATGAAGTTTTTACTGTAGAAAATGGAGAGCGTATTGCACAATTAGTTATTGCTAAGCATGAGCGTGCCACATGGAAACTCGCTGAAGAATTATCTGAAACCAAGCGTGGTGAAGGCGGGTTTGGAAGTACTGGCGTAAAATAAGCCGTTACGTACGGTAGAATATTTAGACGAAGCACCCGTTATCACTTTAAGTATTACGTAAATAAAATATTAACTAAAAAAATAAAATTCTTTTATCTAGAAGGATTTAAAATAGGATTATGAAAATTATTGTTCCCATGGCTGGTCGTGGATCACGACTAAGACCACATAGTTTAACAGTTCCAAAACCATTAATTCCGGTAGCCGGAAAACCAATTGTACACCGTTTAGTGTCTGACATTGTTGGTGTTTTAAATCAGCCCATAGAAGAAATTGCTTTTATTCTAGGAGATCCTGCTTTCTTTGGCGATGATGTTGTAGAAAGTTTAAAAGCATTGGCTGTAGAATTAGGTGCTAAACCAACTATATACCGTCAATTAGACCCAAAGGGTACAGGTCATGCTATTATGTGTGCAGAACCTTCATTAAGTGGACCCGCTGTAATTGCTTATGCAGATACACTCATCCGTGCAGATTTTGATTTAGACAAAGAAGCCGATAGTGTTATTTGGACCAAAAGAGTAGATAATCCGTCTGCCTATGGTGTAGTTAATCTTAATGATAAAGACGAAATCGTAGAATTGGTTGAAAAACCAGAGACCTTTGTAAGTGACCAAGCGGTTATTGGAATTTATTACTTTAAAGATGTAGCCGTTCTTAAAAACGAATTGCAGTATGTTTTAGATCACAATATCATTAATGGTGGTGAATACCAAATTAATGATGGCATTAAGCGTATGATGGCTGATGGCAAGGTATTTAAAACAGGTACGGTAACAGAATGGATGGATTGTGGAAACAAAGCTGTAACGATAGAAACCAACCAACGTATGCTAGGTTTTCTTGAAAAAGATGGCGAACCACTAGTTGCTACTTCTGCCACTTTAGAAAATGCAAATATCATAGCACCCTGCTTTATAGGCGAAAATGTAGTGCTAAAAAATACTACTGTCGGTCCGTTTGTTTCTATTGGCAACAATACGGTTATTAAAAATTCAACTGTTAAGAATAGCTTAATACAGACCAATACTAGAATTTCAAATGCTAACTTAGACAATGCTATGATAGGAAATCATGTGGTCTTTAATGGTGATTTTGAATCGATAAGTATTGGTGATTATTCGGTATTAGAATAATCAGATTAAAAATAAACAACACTAGCCTTCTCTTGAACACGGAAGGCTAGCTTGTACTAAAATATATGAAAAGAAAGTTTTTGCTTACTTATAGTTTTATAGGGATTTTAATGATCTCGAACCTAAGTATTGCGCAAAAACCAATAGATAGCGTAGAGGAAAACGCTGAGCTATTCCTTGAAGAATACTCCGATGATTTTCAAGAAAAATTCTTTGAAGGCCTAAAGCAAAAAGGCATTGAAAATTATGACAAAGCCATACATCTATTCTTAGATTGTAAAAATCTAGATCCTAAAGCTGCAGCTGTAGATCATGAACTTGCGCAAGTATTTCGTGAAACAAAACAGCTAAACTTCGCTCAAGAGCACGCCATTAACGCCTTAAATGGTGATCCAGAAAACTATTGGTATTTACAAAATTTAATGCGCATATTACAATTGAGAAGTGATGGTATCAATTCGGTAGAATCTCAAATACCATTTGACAATCTCACCCTCAAGAAAAATTTAGCGCTCGTGTATTACCAAATGGAAATTTACAAAAGCGCTCTTACGGTTTTAAATTCTCTAGAGTCATCAAAATTCACTGAACACCTATATTCTAAAATTAAAGCAGGTATAAAGGTTCAAGAAGAAAATAGCGAAACCTACAGTTATAGTACTACCGTTTCTACTAATACTAGAAACACAGAAAGTGGATCTATTGAGCATTATAAAAATTATATTTCTAATTTAATACGAAGTAAAAATTATATCATTCTAGATACCATCTCTAAAGAAGCATTGCAAAATTACCCTGCACAACCTTATTTCTATTACGCCAGAGGCTTAGCATTAAACCATAAAAAAAGGTATAAAGAGGCTATTGCTGTATTGGAAGAATCACTAGATTATATGCTAGATGACATCAGCTTATCTAACAAAATAAATAAAGAGCTCTCTGTTTCCTATAACGGCATTAACAATACGGTTAAGGCAAACATGTATCTCAGAAAAATTAAACCCGGATTTTAAAACAAAACAAACGTGTTAAAAAAAATAATATTTAGTATTTCAATACTTGTTGTAGTTTCATGTAAATCAACAAAAATAGTAACAGGAGGTGCCATTGATGAAAGTCTAAGCTCAAAAGCAATCATCAAGGCGCATTATGCCAATGCGTTAGATTTTAAAACAATTTCTGGTAAAATGAAAATAGATTACGAAGACAAAAATGCGTCACAGGGATTCAGTGTTAGTCTTCGTATGGAAAAAGACAAGGCTATTTGGATTAGTGCAACTTTAGGTATTGTAAAGGCGTACATCACCCCAAAAAGAGTTTCTTTTTATAACAAGCTTGATAATTCCTATTTTGACGGTGACTTCTCTTACTTAAGCAAATTATTGGGTACCGAATTAGATTTTGAAAAAGTACAGAGTTTACTTTTAGGCCAAGCTATTTTGGATTTACGCGATGCTAAATATGATGTAAATGTGGCTAATGAAAATTACCAACTACAACCTAAAAAAGCATTAGAGTTATATAAAATCTTGTTTCAAATAGAACCAAAATACTTTAGAGTTAGCAAAGAGCAAATCTCACAACCAAAAGAGCAACGTTTACTGCAAATAAATTACACCAATTACCAAGAGATTGACAAAAAAATAATCCCCAATGAAATTGTCATTTCTGCTGCAATGGATGGTAATGAAAGCCTAATCGAAATTGAATATAAGAATATTGAGTTTGATCGTAATTTAAAATTCCCTTACGATATACCAAACGGTTTTAAAGAGATTACCTTAGATTAATTATGAGTTCAATTAAAACATATCCACACTTTTTTGTTTTCATAGCGCTCTTACTATGTGGCCTACAGGCAAGTTATTCTCAGACCACAGAACAGAAGAATTTAGAGGCCAAGCGTGAAAGGCTTCAAAATGAAATCCGAGAAATAAACCGACTTCTCTATGCCGAAAAGAAGGAAAAAGGAAATGTTTTAGATCAAATGAATGCCTTAGATAAGAAAATATCTGTACGCCAACAATTGATAAGAGTTACCAATGAGCAATCTAATTTGCTAAACCGACAATTAAATGCAAACGTCAGAAATATATCTAAATTAAAGAATGAGCTCACAACACTAAAGGAGGACTACGCATTGATGATTCAGAAGTCCTATCAGAACAAATCTAAACAGAGTAGACTAATGTTCTTACTTTCGTCAGAAAGTTTCTTCCAGGGCTTTAAACGGCTTCAGTACATGAAGCAATACACCAAATACAGAAAAGAACAAGGAGAGCAGATTCTTTCAAAAACAGATGAGCTTAATTCTTTGAATGAAACACTTATTGCTCAGCGCAAAACAAAAGATCTTTTAATCGCAGAAAATACTGCTGCAAAAAAAGAATTGGAAGTAGAAAAGAAAACACAAAATACACTTTTGAGTACCATCCGAAAAAATGAAAGCAAGTATACGGCTACGATTAAACAGAAAGAAAAAGAAGCTCGTAAGATAGATAAACAAATAGAGGGCTTGATAAAGAGCGCCATTGTAAGTTCTAATAAGAAAGTAGGAAACACAACCAAATCAGACAAATTTGTTTTGACGCCTGAAGCTACTGTCATTGCTAATAATTTCTCTTCGAATAAAGGAAAACTTATTTGGCCCGTAGAAAAAGGAATAAAAAGCATTGGATTTGGGGTCTATAATGATGCGGTATACCCAGGAATAAAACACCAGAACAATGGTGTCATCATCGCAACTGATCAGGGCGCTAAAGCGCGTGCAATTTTTGAAGGAGAAGTTATTGCTGTAATTAGTGTGCCTGGTGGTAATAAAGGAGTGCAAATGAAGCACGGTAACTACATAAGTACTTATTACAACTTATCTTCTGTCTATGTTACAAAAGGAGATCATATAAAAGCAAAAGCTGAGCTTGGCGAAGTTTTCACAAATACTAGCAATAATCAAACGTTGTTGAAATTTTATTTGTATCAAGATACTTCAAGGCTTAACCCCGAAGAATGGATTTATAAGCTTTAAAAACAAGACATAAAAAAACCTCAGCAAGTGAGGTTTTTTTATGTTATTTATTAGTCTCATCGGCTAAAAATAATGCTTTGAGTTCTGTAGCATCATGTGGTTTCATCTTACCCGCCAATACTAAGCTTAGTTGTTTTCTTCGTAATGCCGCTGCAAAACGATCTTTTTCTAAGTCCGTTTCCGGAAGCAGTTGCGGCACCTCTGTTGGCTTCCCTGTATCATCTACCGCAACGAACGTATAAATGGCATCGTTAGCCTTTGATTTAGTTCCAGTAAAACGGTCTTCCATCCAAACATCTATATATACCTCCATAGACGTCTTAAACGCTCTTGAAACAGCAGCCTCTACAGTTACAACACTCCCAACAGGTACAGATTGATTGAATGCTACGTGATTTACAGATGCAGTTACTGTAATTCTTCGGCTATGACGTCTTGCTGCGATACTTGCGGCACGATCCATTCTAGCCAATAATTCACCACCAAACAGATTATTTAAAGGGTTAGTTTCGCTAGGCAAAACCAAATCGGTTAAAATTGTTCTAGATTCACGAGGAGTCTTAGGCGTCATATCTTATTTTTTTGGCGAAGATACGTTCTTTAAATTGGCTTAAAAAACAGAATAATTTTATTCTTGAAACAACCAAGCATCACTAGATTCTGTCTGCTTAATTTTTCTTAAATAATTGATGGCATCATTAGCTTCAGAAAAACTATCAAAAGCAACAACATGAAAACCAAACTTGTTTACCCCAATATAATTTGCATTGTAGCCTTTAGATTGTAACTGTTCTATTTTCTTATCCGCATTCTCTTTTACCTTAAATGCCCCCGCTACAATATGGTATTGTGTAGCTGCAATTGGAGTTTTAAGTGATGCATGTAAGTTCACAACAGGCAATTCTAATGGAGAAGCGTCAAAGAAGGTAGCTTCCTCTATTTTTTTAGATACTTGCTTTTGAGCATCTTGTTGCACTAGCTGATCTATATTCTGATTTTCTTTATAAAAACGTAATCCAGATAATCCTAAAGATATTCCGAAGAATATAACTGCAGCATATTTCAGATAAGGTCTGAAAGAATGTTTAGCTCTTTGTTCTGGAGTGATGATAAACGGAATTTCTTCTTCTAATTTTACAACTTCTTCTTTAAGCACTTCTCTAGTAATTTTACTAGAAACACAAGAAGACAAACCAAATGAGGTCGTTAAGAAGTTTACTTTTTCAAAAGGTTCAAATTGAATCTTACCTTCTTTATTTAACCAAAGCTTACCAATATTCCCTAAGAATAAACGCTCACCTCTTTGCAATTGAGTTTTCCAATTTTTACCAATCGTTGCTAACTCCGTTAACATGGTTTCATAGCTTGCTTTTTCAATATCGGCAACATAAGAAACCAACAAACCATCGTTAGACGTAAGCAATTCATTAAATGAAATAAACTTAGACGGTGGGTAAAATGTATGGGTATCTTGATCAATAAAAGCAGATTTAGTCTGACTTAAAAATGCTCCAAACTCAGGCACTATAACGCAATTATACCTGTAAAGTAATTCCTCAATATGGTGTTCTAATCTCATCGTGGCAAAGATTGCAAAAAAACAAGCGGCAGAAAACCCCCTAGATTACTTTTTATTAACATTTTAAAAGATGTACCTTGTAAAGCTATAAATACATATTACAAATGACTGATAGTGAGCTAATTTCATTATTAAAATTACAGCGAATTCCTAATATTGGTGATGTCACAGCCAAAAAATTAATTTCACATTGTGGAAATCCTGATGCTGTTTTTGAAGAAAAAAATCAAAACTTATTAAAAATTGATGGTATTGGCACGCACACTATCAAGCACTTAAGGGAAAAAATACACCAAGAAAAGGCGGAAGCTGAATTTCTATTTGTAAAAAACGAAAATATTACCCCGATATACTTCCAAGAGAAAAATTACCCTAATTATCTAAAACATTGTATTGATAGTCCCATTCTCCTTTTTGAAAAAGGTAAAATAAATTTAGCCGATCGAAAAATCATAGGCATCGTTGGAACAAGAAACATTACAAGCTATGGCACTTCATTTTGCGAAAAGCTTATAGAAGATTTAGCGCCTCTAAATCCTATAATTGTAAGTGGCTTTGCATATGGTGTAGATATTTGTGTTCAAAAAGCCGCTATGAAACATGGCTTACAAACTATTGGCTGTTTAGCACACGGTCTAAATCAAATCTACCCAAAAGTACATGCCAAATATATTCCTGATGTAGAAAAAAATGGTGGCTTTTATACAGAGTTTTGGTCTACAAGTAATCCGGAGCGAGAAAATTTCTTAAAAAGAAACAGAATTGTAGCCGGTATGAGTGAAGCCACGATCGTTATAGAATCTGCCGAAAAAGGTGGAAGTCTAGTAACCGCAGATATTGCTCACAGTTACAATCGTGATGTATTTGCTGTCCCTGGTCGTGCAGGTGATAAATATAGTACAGGTTGCAATACGCTTATTAAACAACAAAAAGCACAAATGCTTACCTCAGCAGCAGATCTAATCTATAATTTAGGTTGGGAATTAAAAGATAAAAAAGCAACAACGGTTCAAAAACAGTTATTTGTTGATTTGGATGATACAGAACAAGCAATACACCGTTATTTATTAAAAGAAGGCAAGCAAGTATTAGACCTCATCGCTTTAACCTGCAACATCCCTATTTTCAAAGCCTCTTCTACCCTATTAAACATGGAAATGAAAGGCGTCATCCGACCTTTACCAGGTAAACTATTTGAAGCGCTCTAATGACGAATCATCAACAAATATAAATACCACGCATTCACGCATGATATTAGAAGAAATAATAGACCAAATACACCCCTTGCAAGAGCCTTCTAGAAAGCAACTAGTCGCTATTTTCGAAGAAGAGACCTATCCTAAATCTCATATTTTAATAAGAGCTCAAAAAATAGAGCCTAAACTTTATTTTATGAAAAAAGGAATTGTCCGGGGATATTCAGAATTTGAGACAGGTGATATTACTTTTTGGTTCGGAAAAGAAGGCAACCCCATCCTTTCTATGAAAAGTTACGTAGAAAACAAAAGAGGATATGAAAATATTGAACTTTTAGAACCAAGTACCGTCTACAGCGCAGATAGCCACACGCTTAAATTACTATTCAAAAAAGACATTGCTATTGCCAATTGGGGAAGAATTCTGGCAGAACAAGAACTTATCAAAACAGAAGAAAGACTTATATCAAGGCAATTGAGAACAGCGACGGAACGCTACCAAGAGCTAATTAGTAATGAGCCAGATTTAATTAAAAGAGTACCCTTAAACCATATAGCTTCTTATTTAGGAATCACCCAAGTTAGTCTAAGTAGAATCAGAGCCTCATTAAAATAAATCGTTTTTTATCATATGTTAAGTATTAACCCAATCATTCTATCGAATTTTACAAAAAATAAATACGATGAATTGGATTTTACTAATCATAGCCGGCCTATTCGAAATAGCTTTTGCCTTCTGTTTAGGAAAAACAAAAGACACTACTGGCGCAGAAATGTACTGGTGGTACGTAGGGTTTATAATTTGTGCTACAACTAGCTTCTTATTGCTTATTTATAGCATCCGCAGTTTACCTATAGGAACTGCATATGCAGTCTGGACAGGAATAGGAGCCGTAGGAACGGTACTTATTGGAATACTTGTATTTAAAGAGCCTGCTAATTTCTGGAGAATATTCTTTATTTCTACCCTAATTATCTCTATTGTTGGCCTAAAGGCTGTCGCAAAATAAAACTATATATATGTCAGGTATTAAAAATATTTCAGCACTTGTAAAAGGAATGACTCCCAAATTAAATGAAGGTATTTATGTGTTCGTAAGTGTAAAAGATGCAACTGCAATTCCAAGCGCATCTATTTTATGTGAGTTCAAAGAAGCCGAAGGAACCACGATTATTATAGACAAAAATAAAGCAGATGCATTAAACCTCAGTTATGAATATGAAGCTGCATGGATTACATTAACTATTCACTCCTCATTAGAAGCGGTAGGATTAACTGCACTATTTGCAAATGAATTAGCAAAACACAACATTAGTTGTAATGTGATTGCCGCCTATTATCATGATCATATTTTTGTAGCCGTAAAAGATGCTGAAAACGCAATGGAAGCACTAACCAATTTGGCACAAAATTATACTGAATAGTATACCGTAGGTATAAAAATCACATTCAAAGGTCAATAATTTACAAACCAAGCAGTCTGTGTTCTAAATACAAGCCTAGCCTGGAGCAGTAAACAATGCTGATCATCGGTAAAATACATGCGAAAATCTGAAATATGGGAGCCTTTCGAAATACTACAAAACCAAAAAACCGACTCATGAGTCGGTTTTCATATTTTAAGTAACAAAGCGTAAAATATATTAGTACCCTACCTTTTCTCTAACACGGCCTAACACTTCATTTGCTATTTTACGTGCTTTTTCTGCTCCAATTTCCAATGCTTTATCTATTTCATCGGTATGATTCATGTAATAATCAAACTTCTCACGAGCCTCACCAAATTTGGCAATAATTACCTCGTACAAGGCTTGTTTTGCATGCCCATATCCATAATTTCCATTTAAGTAATTGGCACGCATTTCTGCAATTTGCTCTTCACTAGCCAATATCTTATACAGCGCAAACACATTATCCGCATCAGGATCTTTCGGGTCTTCCATAGGTGTACTATCCGTTTGGATTCCCATAATTTGCTTACGCAACTTTTTATCTGTTTGAAAAAGGTTAATTAAATTTCCCTTACTCTTACTCATTTTAGCACCATCTGTACCTGGTATATACATGGTTTCTTCTTGAATTTTGCCTTCTGGCAATACAAAAGTTTCTCCCATTTGCGCATGGAAACGAGACGCAACATCGCGCGTCATTTCTATATGCTGTAATTGATCTTTGCCTACGGGAACAATATTAGCATCATACAACAAAATATCTGCCGCCATTAGCATAGGATATGAAAATAAACCAGCATTCACATCATCTAAACGATCTGCTTTATCTTTAAAAGAATGTGCCAAGGTTAAACGTTGGTACGGAAAGAAACAGCTTAGATACCATGATAGTTCTGCTGTTTGAGGAATAGCACTTTGTTTGTAAAATACCGTTTTAGATATATCTAAACCAAAAGCCAGCCAGGTTGCAGCCACTGCATAGGTATTATACCTTAATTCTTCCCCATTTTTTATCTGAGTAAGAGAATGCATGTCCGCAATAAATAGAAAAGATTCATTTTTTGGATCATTTGCCATTTCAATAGCTGGCATAACTGCTCCTAAAATATTTCCTAAATGTGGAGTTCCTGTACTTTGTATTCCTGTTAAAATTCGCGCCATTTCTTGTAAAAAATTATCCTGCAAAGATAAAACAAATAGTATAACCTCGTAAAATTGTTACTTTTGAATTTATGATTTCATTTTCGCAAAAAATAGGAAGTGTACTATACCAAATTTGGTTCTACATTCTAGTAGCAATTCCCATCCTTATCTTTCTACCTATATTGGTAGTGTTATCAGCATCAGAAAAGTGGTATCCTCAGTTTTTCTGGGTAGCACGTAATATCTGGGCCAATTTTATTTTATATGGAATGGGTTGTATTCCTAAAATAAAACGAGAAGAAAGGCTCGTAAAAGGAAAAAGCTATATGTTGGTAGCTAACCATACGAGTATGTTAGACATCATGATGATGCTTAAGGTTAGTCCTAATCCTTTTGTGTTTGTAGGTAAAAAAGAATTGGTGAAAATTCCTTTATTTGGATTTTTCTACAAGCGTGTCTGCATTTTGGTAGATCGTGGGGACAGCAAGAGTAGAACGGCAGTATATAGAAGGGCACAAAAGCGACTTAATCAAGGATTAAGTATTTGTATATTTCCAGAAGGCGGTGTGCCAGAGGAACATATTGTTTTAGATAGTTTTAAGGATGGTGCTTTTAAAATGGCAATTGCACATAGGATTCCGGTAGTGCCAATGACTTTTTATAACAACAAAAGCCGTTTACCTTTTACCATCACTAAAGGAAAACCAGGAATGAGTAAAGTTACCGTGCATCATTTTTTTAAAACCGAAAACCTAGACGAAGCCCATAAAGCAAGTTTACGAGACGAAGTTAGAACGGTTATTTTAAATGAATTAAATAAAGCTTCTAAAATCTAAAACTCACGCCACTATATACGCCCACGGAGAAAGGTTGAAAATCTCCCGCAGTATTAGAGAAAGTATTTAGTTGATATTTGAAAACAGGTTCTAGGTTAAAAAGAAGCTTTTGTGTAAGCTTATAATTAAAGCCGAATCCAAAATTTGTACTAAAATTAATGTCATTGATATTGTTTGCCTCCCCTACTTCCGTGGTTTGATCTCCTGAATTTAAGAATACATCATTATTCAACAAAAATAAAGAGCTTACACCTCCGATTACATCAATCCCAAAGCGTTTGTCCAATAAGGCATAGTTTAACTCCAAGGGCACTTCTAAATAGCCAAACTGTTGTGATAAGTCGCCATTTAAACTAGGAGACTTCGCAGTAGCATCATTTGCTACAAATCCTGCTTTCGAATCAAGATTCAATTCGCTCTGAACCACAATATTTTTTGAAGTTGTTTTGTAATCTATGTTAGCTATTTGCACCGTTGCAGCACTATTTACAGAAGAACTAAATTCAATTTGATTGGTGTTATACCCATAATCTACTTTATGAATCCCAGATCTTACTTTTAATCTTTTTGTTACTTCATAAGCGACAGCTACGCCATAACTTAAATTAACATTACCCGTTTTAGAATTAGAAATAAAAGCGGAATGTATTGGAGATCCTTCCCCTAATCCATTAAAATAAACAGGAGCAATACTAGGGCTCACAGACCATTTATTTGCTTTATGTTCTGCTATAAGTACTTCATCATCTTCTATTTCATCAAAAATTGATTTCTTCTTTCCTTCCTTTTTATCTAACTGATCCTCTTCCACGTTAACAGCTAGTTCCGTAATATTTCCCTTATTCTTGAATGCGCTCCCTGAACCATCATTATTTTCAAGTGGTTTATTATTATTATTATGATGAATAGGACCATCAGCCAACCCCTCTAAGCTTTTACTAGCTGGTTCTGAACCCTTCTTAGTATTTGAAGCTAATTCTGAGGACTGTATGCTAGTAGACGTTGTAGTTTCCCCTTGCTTATTCGCTTCTGTAAATTTTGTATTGTAAGTATGTAAAGATGCTGTTTGTGTCTTTGCTGCACTGTTCTCCTTCGTAGCGGCATTGTTTAAGCTATCAATTTCATTAACAACATAAGAAGGTGCTGTGTTAAAATTATCTTGTTCTTCCGCATCGGCATCAAATTCTTCATCCATATTTACATGCGAAGATTCTACGCTATTTAGGTGTTTAGATTTTTCTATAGCCTCCTTAGAATGTTCTTGAACAGGATGCTCCACATCTGTAACAGAAGGTTGTGTTTCTATCTCAGTTGAAAACGGATTTATTACATACAGCAAAAATAATGATGCCGCAGCAATGCCTCCCAGTTTCCACCACCATACCGGAATTAATTTTCGTGATTTCTTTTGATCAAGAGATGCTTCAATGGCGGTCCAGACTTTATCATCAGGAACCTCATCAAAATCTCTGAACTGTTCACGAAACAATTCATCTAAATTCTTTTTACTCATTTCTTACTTATTATCTTCAAAATTGGCAGATGAACGAACAAGACGATTATAGTATAACCTCTCGTTTTATATCTGCTTCTATTTTTTCTTTTAAAATCATCCGAGCTCTCGCTAGGTTAGACTTTGAGGTCCCTAATGAGGTTCCTAACATTTCACTAATCTCTGCGTGAGAATATCCGTCTAGAACATATAAATTAAAAGTTAGTCTATATTTATTGGGCAATTCTTGTATGTATTGCAACAAACTGGCTAAGCTAATTTCAGAAAAGCTAGACGCTTCCACTTCTTCTTCCTCAATATTATCATGCACAAGACTAAGATTAGTCTCTTTCCTGTATTTCTGAAGGATTGTATTTACCGTAATACGTTTTATCCACCCCTCAAAAGAACCCTTGAATTTAAACTGGCCTATCTTATTATAAATAACCATGAAACTATCATGCAAATTATCCTCGGCCTCCGTTTTATTGCGAGAATACTTAAGACAAACCCCAAACAACACCCGAGAGTAATCTCGATATAATTGCTCTTGGGCCTTTCTATTGCCTTTTTTACAGTTGTTAATGAGTTCTTCTAGACTCAAAATTGAGTGATGTGTTTAAGGTTGATAACTTTAATGCTATTCGTTCACTGGCACTTCTATTTCTAAATACTCTGCTTCACCATTTGCATCTTCTCCTGTGTAAAATTTAAAAAGATAGGTGTCTGGATATAAAACAATAAAATTAAACGAAGTTTCTACTTCCTCCAAAACTTCTTTACAATCATCAGAATCACTTAACATTGAGCCAATAGCTGCTACAGTTCTTATGGTAGTATCTTCTTTAACAATATCAAAACCTTCAAAAAAAGCACAATCTGATGTTCTCAGATACCTTACTTTAATCTCATAGGTTTCGTTTAAATCAAAAGACTCTGGAATTTCTACACTTTCTATAGGAAGTGCTACAAAGCGGAAGTTTTCAGTTTCATCTAAGCTACATCCAGTAAAACTTAGTACTGCCAACAACATCATGAAGAGCGCAAACAGATTTCTCATACTTATTTTTTCAATTAGATGTTAGAGCTCGTCAATGGTTGCGTTTAAAAAAGGAAAATCCCGATTTTACATCGGGATTTTTTATTTAGCTTTTTACAGTTTTTATGGCTTCTCTAATTTTTGCGTCGAGCTCCTCTTGTAATTCAGGATTATCTTGCAGTAAGTTTTTAACTGCATCACGCCCTTGTCCTAGTTTGGTATCGCCATAACTAAACCAAGAACCGCTTTTCTTAATAATCTCATATTCCACTCCCAAGTCAATTACCTCTCCTACTTTAGAAATACCTTCTCCATACATAATATCAAATTCTGTTTGACGGAAAGGCGGAGCCACTTTGTTCTTAACTATTTTTACTCTTGTCTTGTTTCCTTGAACATTACCATCAGTATCTTTTATTTGAGTAGATCTTCTGATATCTACACGTACAGATGCATAAAATTTCAATGCGTTACCACCAGTAGTTGTTTCAGGATTCCCGAACATAACTCCAATTTTTTCACGCAATTGGTTGATAAAGATTACGGTACATTTTGTTTTACTAATAGAACCTGTAAGCTTACGTAATGCTTGTGACATTAAACGCGCATGAAGACCCATTTTAGAATCTCCCATTTCACCTTCAATTTCACTTTTAGGCGTCAATGCCGCAACAGAATCTATTACGACAATATCGATAGCACCAGAACGAATTAAGTTGTCCGCAATTTCCAACCCTTGCTCTCCGTTATCTGGTTGTGAAATAATTAAATTATCAATATCTACACCTAATTTTGCTGCATAAAAACGGTCAAAAGCATGCTCTGCATCAATAAATGCTGCAATACCACCATTTTTTTGAGCTTCTGCTATAGCGTGTAATGTTAAGGTTGTTTTACCTGATGATTCTGGTCCGTATATTTCAATAACTCTTCCTCTAGGATATCCTCCAACACCTAAAGCTACATCTAATCCTAATGATCCAGACGGAATAACTTCAACGTCTTGAACCACACTATCCCCCATTTTCATAACGGCACCTTTACCGTATGTCTTGTCAAGTTTATCTAGGGTTAGTTTTAATGCCTTTAATTTTGCTTCTTTTTCCGAACTCATTTTTTTTGTATTAAGGAAGGCTAAATTACCAATTCTTTTCGCATATAACAATTTGAGAAGCAACCTTTTTAGAAATCACACACCTTAGCATTAGCGAACTCTTTCACAGATCCTATTACTTTATTGTAGTGGGCAGTGATGATCACTACATTTCCAATAAATTTCTATCAAAAAGATTTTTTCAGTGATCTAGTAGTAGTCTTGAAAATTTTCAAAGCCATTTTAGTTTTTAGCTCTAAGCGCAAAACTTAGCTACAAGAACTTGATGCATAATTCCTTGGTATAACTTTTCAAAACCTTTAAATTTGCATTCTTTAAATAATCTTTAACTCATAAAATTAGTATAGCATGCAACTGTACAATACGTTGAGCGCAAAAGAACGAGAAGCTCTTATCGAAGAAGCTGGTAAAGAACGACTTACAATCTCTTTCTATCAATATGCGCATATTAAAAATCCAGAACTTTTTAGAAATCACCTTTTCATTACATGGAATGAATTAGATGTTTTAGGCAGAATTTATGTTGCTTTTGAAGGCATAAATGCGCAATTATCTGTACCCGCAGAAAATTTTGAAACCTTTAAAAAACATTTAGATAGCATTAGTTTTTTAGAAAATGTTAGACTTAACATTGCTATCGAACAAGACAATAAATCGTTTTTAAAGTTAAAAGTGAAGGTCCGCGACAAAATTGTTGCAGATGGTCTTGATGATAATTTGTTTGATGTAACCAAAAAAGGGATACATGTTGACGCTGAAAAATTTAATGAGCTTATTGAAGATCCGGATACAGTTTTGGTAGATATGCGTAATCATTATGAAAGTGAGATTGGGCATTTTAAAAATGCCATTACTCCAGATGTAGATACATTCAGAGATTCTTTAGATATTATTGAAAACGATTTAAAAGATCATAAAGAAGATAAAAAGCTAGTGATGTACTGCACTGGCGGAATCCGCTGCGAAAAAGCAAGTGCCTATTACAAGCATAAAGGCTTTAAACAAGTTTATCAATTAGAAGGCGGAATTATTGAATATACGCGGCAAGTTCAAGATAAAAAGTTAGAGAATAAATTTATGGGAAAAAACTTTGTTTTTGACCATAGAAGAGGCGAACGCATTACCGATGATGTTATTGCAAATTGCCACCAATGCGGTAAACCTTGTGACAATCATGTGAACTGTGCTAACGAAGCCTGCCACTTATTATTTATACAATGTGAAGAATGCGCGACCGGTATGGATCAGTGTTGTTCTACCGAGTGTAAAGACATCCACGCACTACCCTTTGAGGAGCAAAAAGCGTTGCGCAAAGGTAAAACCGTGAGTAATAAAATATTTAAAAAGGGTAGATCGGAAGTTTTGAAATATAAAAAATAAGACTACAAATTACTTTAGCACTCTAAGTACCATAGGATAAAAACCTCACCATCAATACGGTGAGGTTTTTAATTCTAAATTCAAAGCCTCTGAAAAATTTATTACTGCTCTCCTTTTTTAAAATTTTCGTCACATCGAAAAATCACTATCTTTACGGTTATTAAATTTTAGTATGAACCTTTTTTCTTGCAGACTACTGGTTTTCAAGAAATCAATATAAAAAATATGGGTTGTAGCAGTTGTTCAACTGGTAAAGACGGACAACCAAAAGGCTGTAAGAATAATGGAACTTGCGGAACTGATGGTTGTAATAAACTTACAGTTTTTGATTGGCTCTCAAATATGTCACTTCCAAATGGAGAAAAACCATTTGATTGTGTCGAGGTCCGATTTAAAAATAGCAGAAAAGAATTTTTTAGAAATTCAGAAAATTTATCTCTTTCAATTGGTGATGTTGTAGCTACTCAAGCACAATCTGGCCATGATATTGGTATGGTTACGTTGACAGGAGAACTTGTAAAAGTTCAAATGAAAAAGAAAAATGAAGACCACACCAATCAAGAATTACCAAAATTATACCGAAAAGCCTCTCAAAAAGATATCGATATTTGGCAAAAATGTAGAGATCGCGAAGCAGAAATTCAGAAGCGTTCTCGAGAATTAGCTATTGCTTTAAATCTGCAAATGAAACTTTCTGATGTAGAGTTTCAAGGAGATGGGTCTAAAGCTACTTTTTATTATACGGCAGAAGAGCGTGTAGATTTTCGTCAGTTGATAAAAGATATGGCCAAGGCATTTGGTATTCGAATAGAAATGCGACAAATTGGATACCGGCAAGAGGCACAACGTTTAGGAGGTATTGGCTCTTGTGGTCGCGAACTTTGTTGCTCTACATGGCTTACAGATTTCAGGTCTGTAAGTACTTCAGCTGCACGATACCAACAACTATCTCTAAATCCGCAAAAATTAGCAGGCCAATGCGGAAAACTTAAATGTTGTTTAAATTACGAACTAGATGTTTATTTAGATGCGTTAAAAGATTTCCCTGCATCAGATACCAAAATCATCACAGAGAAAGGCGTGGCCTTATGTCAAAAAGTAGATATTTTCAAGGCTACTCTTTGGTTCTGTTATAAAGATGATTGGGCTAATTGGCATGCATTATCAAAAGAGCATGTAAATGAGATGCTCGAGAAGAACAAGCGTAATGAGAAAGTTGCTAGTCTTGAGGAGTATGCTATTGAGGAATCTGTAGAAAAAGAACAAGAAAAAGTTTTTGAAAATGTTGTTGGGCAGGATAGTTTAACGCGTTTTGACAAACCTAAGCAGCCTAAAAATAACAGAAACAAAAAACGTAATCCGGCTAGAAAACAGCAACCGAATGCGAATGCAACTAAAACTGCAACGCCAGAAAGAAAGCAAAATAAGCCAGCAAACAATCAGAATCCAAATCAAAAGCCTAAGCCAAATAGGAATAAACCAAGAAAACCTAGACCGCCAAAACCTGCAAATGCTGAAGGTAAACCTAGTGAACAGAAAAATCAGAATTCACCTAGTAAGGAGGCTACAGGACCAAAGAAAAATAACAAGCGAAGAACTAATAATAAAAAAAGACCTAACGATAATGGCTAAGTATTTGTTTTGTTTCTCATGTCTTGTACTTCTTGTTTCCTGTGATGCTAGTACCGTAAGCTCTGAGTATAAATCAACACCAAATGGGAGTTGGGATAAAGATGATATCAAAGAATTTCAGATTACAGAATTAGATTCGACAGCGCATTATGATATTTTTATCAACTTAAGAAATGATGAAAAATATGCCTACAGCAATATCTTTTTAATTGCAGAGTTAGAATATCCTAATGGTGCATCTGTAAAAGACACCTTGGAATATGAAATGACCCTCCCTGATGGGCAGTGGCTGGGAAAAGGCTCTGGAAGTATTAAGGAAAGTAAGCTCTGGTATAAAGAAAACATTGTTTTACCTATCAAGGGCGTATATAATTTAAAAATTGCTCATGCCATGCGTAAGAATGGACGAGTAGAAGGAATCGTAGATTTAGAAGGCATTACAGATGTCGGTTATAAAATTGAAAAACATCAATAATTAAGGAATGGCAAGGGCTCCCAAAAAAAAACAAAAGAACAATTTTTTTAAATTCATTAAATGGTTCTGGATACTATTCTTAACTGGATTGTTAAGTGTAGTTTTAATTTTCCTAGCAGCATCGTGGGACTGGTTCGGAGAATTACCAACTTTTGAACGTTTAGAAAATCCGCAAACAAATTTAGCGACAGAAATTATTTCTTCTGATGGGGAAACCTTAGGAAAGTATTACCTAGATGATAACCGTACGCCGATACCTTTTGAAGAATTACCAAAAAATTTGGTAGATGCTTTAGTCGCTACAGAAGATGCTCGTTATTTTGAGCATTCTGGTGTGGATGCTCGCGGTACGCTACGTGCCTTTGCTTACTTGGGCTCTAAAGGTGGGGCAAGTACTATCTCTCAACAATTAGCAAAACAACTATTTACAGGAACAGCTTCTCGAGGATGGGGACGTTACACTCAGAAAATAAAAGAATGGGTTATTGCTACGCGTTTAGAGCGTCAATACACCAAAGAAGAAATCATAGCCATGTACTTTAACATCTATGATTTTGGTAACAATGCTGATGGAATCCGTTCTGCAGCAAAAATATATTTTACGAAAGAACCAAAAGACTTAAATGTCTCAGAATCTGCTATGTTGGTAGGTATGTTTAAGAACTCTTCTTTATACAACCCGAGACCTAAACGTAACCCAGAAGGCACCAAAAACAGACGCGATGTTGTTTTGGCTCAAATGGCAAAATATGAGTTTATTTCAGATAAAGTAAAAGACTCTTTACAGAAATTACCATTAGGTTTACGTTATTCTCCAGAATCGCACAGTGATGGTTTGGGTACCTATTTTAGAATGCACTTACAAAGTTTTTTAAATCAATGGATTTCTAAAAACCCGAAACCGGCATTAAAAGGAGAAAGAGATAAATGGAACATATATTTAGACGGATTAAAAGTGTATACTACCGTTGACTCTAGAATGCAACAAAATGCAGAGGATGCTGTGCAAGAGCATATGAAAAATTTACAGGCGGAGTTTTTCAATCAAAATACACCAGAACGTAATAAGACAGCTCCTTTCTTAGACATAAATACCAAAGAGATAAATAGTATTATGGAGCGCGGTATGAAAGTTTCAGACCGTTGGAGAAAGATGAAAAAGTTAGGAAAGTCTGAAAAAGAAATCAGAGCTTCCTTCAAGGAACCTACACCTATGGTAGTTTTTGATTGGAATAGTGAAGGTAATGAGAAAGATACCATTATGACTCCTCTAGATTCTATCCGTTATTACAAATCATTCTTACGAACAGCGATGATGTCTATGGAACCACAAACAGGCCATGTAAAAGCATGGGTTGGTGGTCTAAATTATAAACATTTTCAATATGATAATGTAATTCAAGGTGCGCGCCAAGCAGGGTCTACTTTTAAGCCTTTTGTGTACGCTGCAGCCATTGATCAATTACGTCTTTCGCCTTGCGAAACTTTATACGACGATGAATATTGTATTGAAGCAGGCAAACATGGAAACCAAGAAGCATGGTGCCCTAAGAACTCTGATGGTAAGTATTCATTAAAAAATATGAGTCTTAAAACGGCTTTGGCAGGATCTGTAAATACTGTTACTGCGCAATTGATGGACAAAGTAGGACCAAAACCTGTAGTGGCTATGGCTAAAAATATGGGAATCTCAAGAGATATTCTTGAAGTTCCTTCGATCGCTTTAGGTACTGCAGATGTAAATGTATACGAAATGGTAGGTGCTTTCGGGACCTTTGCCAATGAAGGTGTCTATGTAAAACCAGTTCTTGTTACCAGAATTGAAGATAAAAACGGAACGGTTCTTTATGAATATGTACCAGAAACTAGAGACGTTATGAGTAAAGATGTTGCCTACGCTATGGTAGATTTAATGCAAGGCGTAGTACAATCTGGTTCTGGAGGAAGATTGAGACACAGCTATGCAAAAAACAATGCCGTTTACAAGGAAGTAGTTACAGGATACCCTTATAACTTAACTAATCCTATTGCTGGTAAAACAGGAACCACACAAAAAAATAGTGATGGTTGGTTTATGGGTATGGTACCTAACTTAGTTACCGGTGTTTGGGTTGGCGGTGAAGAAAGAGCTACCCACTTTAATAGAACAGCTTATGGTCAAGGAGCTTCAATGGCACTACCTATTTGGGGGCTGTATATGGTTAAAAATTACGCCAATAAAGAATTAGATGTATCCGACGGAAATTTCAAAAAGCCGTCAGGTATGAGCATCGAATTAGATTGTTCAAAATTTCAAGACGATAAAAAGGATAGTATAAGTCCTGAAGAAGATGATTTAGATGATTTAGATTTCTAATATTAGAGAATCAATTTCAAAATGCCCTTAGCTTTTACTAAAAAGTTAAGGGCATTTTTCATTTAAAAAATAGTAATTTAGAGGCAACTCAATTTATATTAAAATGATTAAGAAAACTGTTTCTAATGTTCATGAAGCTTTAGAAGGTGTAAAAGATACAATGACTTTTATGCTTGGCGGCTTTGGCTTGTGTGGAATACCGGAAAATGCTATTGCGGAATTAGTGTCTTTAGAAGTAAAAGATATTACCTGCATTTCTAACAATGCTGGAGTAGATGATTTTGGCTTAGGCTTATTATTGCAAAAACATCAAGTAAAAAAAATGATCTCCTCGTACGTAGGTGAAAATGATGAATTTGAACGGCAAATGCTGAGTGGCGAACTAGATGTAGAATTAACCCCACAAGGAACTCTAGCCGAGAAATGTAGAGCAGCCCAAGCCGGATTTCCTGCATTTTACACCCCTGCAGGTTATGGTACTGAAGTGGCTGAAGGAAAAGAGACTCGAGAATTTAATGGGAAGATGTATGTTTTGGAAGAAGCCTATAAAGCCGATTTTTCTTTTGTAAAAGCTTGGAAAGGAGACGAAGCAGGGAATTTAATTTTTAAAGGAACTGCCCGTAATTTTAATCCTGTCATGTGCGGTGCTGCAAAAATTACGGTTGCAGAAGTTGAAGAGCTTGTTCCTGCAGGAGAGTTAAATCCAAATGAAATACATGTGCCTGGAATTTTTGTTCAGCGTATTTTTCAAGGAAAAGATTATGAAAAAAGAATTGAACAACGTACCGTAAGAACAAAGAATTAATTCCTTTTCAAATTTTCAAATTAAAAAAATGTTAGACAAAACAGGTATAGCGAAACGTATCGCAAAAGAAGTAAAAGACGGATATTATGTAAACTTAGGAATAGGAATTCCTACACTAGTGGCTAATTATGTTCGCGAAGATATAAGTGTAGAATTCCAAAGTGAAAATGGTGTTTTAGGAATGGGACCTTTTCCTTTTGAAGGAGAAGAAGATGCAGATATCATAAATGCCGGTAAACAAACCATTACAACATTGCCAGGAGCGTCATTCTTTGACTCTGCTACGAGTTTTGGTATGATTAGAGGTAAACATGTAGACTTAACCATTTTGGGCGCTATGGAGGTCTCTGAAGCGGGCGATATTGCCAATTGGAAGATTCCGGGTAAAATGGTCAAAGGAATGGGGGGTGCTATGGACCTTGTTGCCTCTGCGGAAAATATTATTGTAGCCATGATGCACACCAATAGAGCTGGGGAGTCTAAATTATTAAAGCAATGTAGTTTACCGCTGACTGGCGTAGGATGTGTAAAGAAAATTGTAACCAACCTTGCCGTATTAGAAGTTACCAAAAACGGTTTTAAACTTTTAGAACGCGCTCCAGGAGTTAGTGTTGATGAAATTAGTGCAGCGACAGAAGGCACCTTAATTATCGAAGGTGATGTTCCTGAGATGAGCCTTTAACACACGCTTTCATTGAAAAACAAACGATTGCCAACGTTTTTTTAGAATTTCACAACAATTATATTTAAAATTCTAATGTTTTTTATTAGATTTACGGAACAACAACTATAAACCCCAAGTTTATAAATTTAACAACCTTATTAACACTATGGAAGCACAGATCAGTCACTCTTCTCAACAAGAAGAAATTCAAGTTTACAGAAACAATTTTATTAGCGGAATTATCGTACTAGTTAAAAAACTATTTATGGTATAAATTGTTAATCAAAATTAGAAAAAGAGCAACTCAACAGTTGCTCTTTTTTTTGCACTAAACTTTACCCATAAAGACTTTATACATACAATTTAAAGCCCATTAGCGCACTTTAATACACTTTACTACAATATACAACTTGATTTAAGAAATGATTTCGCAGAAAGGCGCTATTACTCTCCTATTGTATGGTATATAATTATAACTCATAGAGAATAGTAAGATCCCGTTTAAAAACACCAAAATTTAGCTATTAGCCATTTAAACGATTAAAATTGCACTTTAAAGATAGAAGGCAATCTTAGAAATCTCTACACCTGATTTATACCCATTTCAGCCATTATAATTTATTAAAGTACTGAATTATACAATATTGCGGTATTGTTAATTTATAATTTGGGGATTATGAGGAATATTTTACTCGTTAAAGAAATTTATTTTGAAGCTTTTAGGAATTTGGGGAATTTCCTAATCAAAAACTATTTGCAGATGTATGCATGGTTTTGTTTTGCATTAATCGGTGTAGCAATTTTTGCGTTCATATTTAGAGCGTCTACCGGTTTTGCGTTTCAATAATTAAAATTTCGACAAAAATTAACCCCTATTGCGAAAGCAATAGGGGTTTCTTATTCGTTGAAACTAAAAAAGTTTATGGTTTATGGAAGGTAATTGTTTTTAGAATTGCTTCTAACTCAAACATATTATCTCTTTTTCTAGAGGCCGGAGCAAAAGTAAAGCCTTCTATTATCAACTTCCTATTGTTTTCTTTATCGTTAATGATATACATTAAGTAAGGACCACCCATAGGATAATCACTCATTTCCCAAAGACCTCTGACTTCTACGGCTTTTTTACCCGCAATCTCTGCTGGGTATACATGTGGCGCAAATATCTTTTCGGTAACCATGTGGTTCTTTTTACCTGGAATATCTTCTCCTGGAATATAAACACTCCCAATAGAATCGCGCATTCTAAGAATATCTCGTACCAAAGTAGAATCGTTTTTAAAATAATCTTCTGGCATAGCATACATAATAACGTTCATAGTACCTTTAGGAACTTGACGATCATACCAAACAAAATTATCTTCTTGTCTCCCTACTTTATAAGCCGATGGGATTTCTAGAGTCACATTAAAGGTTTCTTTCAATACCCCTTCTCTATTAAGAGACCTTCTAAAACGTTTTTGGGCCTCTGTAATTTCTAAACCTCTAAAGGCTTCTATAATTTTACCTGCATTAGCATCAATCTCTTTTTTAATGTCCTGAACATTTTTACCAGATATTACTGCAACCTTTTGAGGCTTCGCATATACATCTGTTTTAATTAATGTTTTATTGGTACTGTCTCTAGTAACATATAATACCGATCTTGAATGCTGTATGCTCCCCGTGAAAACGGATGGAGGCATGTAGTTAATGGTAAAAAGAGGTTCTTCTAATGTAAGACCTACAACCGGTGCCGCAAAATACTCACGTACCTTATCACCTACTTCACCTTGCCACAACTCATTATCTATCACTACCGAAAGTGAATTTATGGCTCCAATAGATTCTGGAACATACTTAACACTTTTATCATCTTTGCAAGACAATAAGAGTAAGGAAATGATTAAAATACTTGCTATTTTTTTCATAGAAATGTTAATCGTTAGGGTTGACAATCACACAGCACAAGTTTCGTGCCTAATTTTAAATTGTTTCCACTAATTCCATTCCACTTCTTTAAATTATCAACAGAAATACCTGGATATTTTTTAGAGATTGTCCAAAGTGAATCGCCTGAGCGTACCGTATGTATTTTTGTACTTGCCGAAATAGCGCTTTTTGTAGTAGTCTTAGTACTTCTACTTGCTACACTTAGAGGTTTTTTAGAATGGATCGTAAGACGTTGACCAATTTTTAAATTATTGCTCCTAAGGTTGTTCCATCTTTTAATATCACTTACCCGAACACCGTGGCGTTCTGCAATCTTACCAAGAAAATCTCCACTGCGCACCTTATACCGCACTTGGTTTTTTGTTTCTACCAACTGTGGCAATACTTTTTCTTCAACTTTTAACTGCTCTTCTACATGAGCATAAATAGCATCCTCATTAGCAACAAATTTACCAATGGCTGCAATAGGCAAGCGAAGTGCATAATCTTCTCCATCTATGTATGGAATAATATTTAGTTTATAGGAAGGGTTTAGAACTTCTAGCTCTTCCATAGAAACGTCTACTAATTCTGAAATCTGTTGGAACGTAATTAAGCGTTTTACATGAATCGTGTCTGTTTCAAAATAAGGACGCTCCGCGTTTTTAGGCTTCAGTCCATGCTCATCCGCATATTCAAACAAATACATAGTAGCTAGAAAGGCCGGTACATAACCCGCAGTTTCACGAGGCAAATTATTTCTAATATTCCAATAGTTCGTAAGACCACCAGATCTTCTTATGGCTTTATTTACATTTCCTGGACCTGAATTATAAGCTGCTAAGGCAAGATCCCAGTCGTCATAAATATCATGTAATTTTAATAAGTAAGCACAAGCCGCTTTGGTGGCTTTTATAGGATCACTACGATCATCAACGTAACTACTTACATCAAGATCATACATTTTACCCGTAGGATACATAAATTGCCATAGTCCCGTAGCACCTACTCTAGATCTTGCTCTAGGGTTTAATGCTGATTCTACAATAGCTAAATATTTTAATTCTAATGGAATATTGTAACTGGCTAATTCTTGCTCAAACATTGGAAAGTAAAACTGACTCAGGGTAAGCATACGTTCCATCAAGCCCCTTTTTCTTTTTAAGAATGATTGAATTACACTCTCTAAAGAAGGGTTGTACTCAACATTAAAAGGCGTTTTCTGATTTAGTTTTTCTAAACGAAGCTTAAGCGTTTCTGTATCTACAGAAGCTAAAAAGTTCTCATCTACCTCTAGAGTTGAAACCTCTTCATACATTTCATCAAAAAGAGAAGCATTATCTGCCATTTCTTTAAGCCAAAGACTGTCGTATTTAGCAGACTCAAGATTGTCTAGTAGATTATATTTTTCATCCTTTTTTACAATAAAATTAGAATGTTCTATAGTGCCATTCGGAGCTACTTGAATGACATTGTTTTGTGTGTTTTTCAGAACTTTTACTGTAGTGTCTAAAGGAATATCTTTAGCTTCAATAATTCTGATAGTATTCTCCTTTGGTGTAGTTTGCGCATACATAGCTGTACTGCACACCGCTACAGAAAAAAGAGTTAGTATTTTACTGTGTTTATACATCATAAAAAGACCTTTATTAGAAAGCAATGGACGAAAATCGTCTTTTTTTTACAAAAATAAAATTTTTTACTCCTAATTTAACCTTTCTAACAAAGGTCTGTTTAACGATAAAATGTTAAATATTATAGTATTGCAGCAATACCTGGTAACGTTTTACCCTCTAAACTTTCTAACATGGCACCACCACCGGTAGACACATAACTAACTTTGTCTTCAAAGCCAAATTGTTTCACCGCAGCTACAGAATCTCCGCCTCCTACAAGAGAGAAAGCACCATTTTCTGTAGCTTCAGCAATATAATTACCTATAGCAATAGTTCCTTTTGCAAATGTTGGCATTTCAAAAACACCAATAGGACCATTCCATAAAATAGTTTTAGATTTTAAAATTACTTCTTTGAAGTTTTCCAAGGTTTTTGGTCCGGCATCTAAACCTTGCCAACCCTCAGGAATTTCTGTTACAGGAACTACTTTTGTATTTGCATCATTGCTAAAATCATCTGCTGCTAGAACATCCACAGGAATATGAACTTCTACTCCTTTTTCTTTCGCTTTCTTTAAAATTTCTAATGCTAATTCTTGTTTATCATCCTCACAAATAGAATCTCCTACTTTACCACCTTGTGCTTTTATGAACGTATACGTCATACCACCACCAATGATTAAATGATCTACTTTGTCTAAAATATTTTCAATAATAGTAATTTTAGAAGATACTTTAGACCCTCCCAAAATAGCACAAACTGGTTTTTCGCCAGTTGCCATTACTTTATCAATAGCTTCAATTTCTTTTGCTAACAAATATCCAAAACACCTGTTCTCAGGAAAAAACTGAGCAACTACCGTTGTAGAAGCGTGTGCTCTATGCGCAGTACCAAAAGCATCATTTACATACACATCTCCTAATTTAGATAGTTGTTCTGCAAATGCTTTATCTCCTTTTTCTTCTTCTGCATGAAAACGAAGGTTTTCTAATAAAAGCACTTCACCACTTTTTAAATTAGCAGCAGCAGCTTCTGCCTTTTCGCCAACACAATCTTCAACAAACTTTACACTAACACCGACTATTTTAGAAACTTCATCGCAAATATGTTTTAATGACATATCAGGATTAACCTGTCCTTTTGGCCTTCCTAAATGGCTCATAAGAATTGCACTACCACCATCTTCTAATATTTTTATAATAGTTGGTTTTGCAGCTTCAATTCTACTGGTATCGGTTACCTTTAAATCCCCATCAAATGGTACATTAAAATCTACCCTTACTAATGCTTTTTTTCCTTTGAAATTAAAATTATCTACAGTCTTCATGTTAATTCGTTGTTTGAATAGTAACAAATGTAAAAATTTATGTGCTCCATGCAGTATCCTATTGCCGTAATTATCGTTGATTTAACAAATTACCTAAGATTTCGTAAATACATTATGAAATTTATAAATTTTACTAGAACGATGTAATTCAGTTTTTAAGCATTAGCATAGCATATAAATTAGAATTGATTGTGCCAAAATACCGTATATTTGACCCATGTTATTTGATTCTATTTTAGGCTTATCACACATAAAAAACCATTTGGTATCTAGCGCAAAAGCAGGAAGAATTCCGCATGCCCAACTATTTATTGGCCCAGAAGGTTGTGGTACTTTACCTATGGCCATTGCCTATGCACAACATGTTCTTTGTGAAAGCTCTGGAAACACGACAGACCAAGAGAAACAAGCCTGCCACATTAAATGTAATACTCTTACACATCCAGATTTACATTTTGCTTTTCCAGTGGCTAATTCTGATAAAGTAAAAAGTCACGCAGTAAGTGATAATTATATACAAGATTTTAGGCTTTTTGTAAAGGAGCAGCCCTATGGCAATTTGTTTGATTGGTACCGACTCATAGATATTGAGAAAAAGCAAGGACAAATTGGTGTTGACGAAGCACAAGAAATTGTAAAAAAACTCTCTTTAAAATCCTATGAAGGAGGGTATAAAATATGCATTATTTGGATGGCCGATAAGCTGAATATTTCAGCCTCCAATAAGCTATTAAAACTTATAGAAGAGCCCCCAGAAAAAACTGTTTTTATATTAATTGCAGAAGATGAAGAGCAGATTATACAGACTATAAGGTCTCGTTGCCAAGTGCTACATTTTCCGCCACTTTCTGAAGACGCTATTGCCAATGGCCTTATAGATCTTGGCATTGCACAAGAACAGGCTTTACGTTTGGCTAATGAAGCTAATGGTAATTACAACAAGGCGCTAGATTTAATGAATAATGATTCTGAAGATTTAGTTTTTGAAAAATGGTTTGTTCAATGGGTACGAAGTGCGTTTAAAGCCAAGGGGAATAAAGCAGCTATTCATGATCTTATTTCTTGGAGCGCAGAATTAGCAAAAACAGGAAGAGAAACTCAGAAAAAATTTCTTATGTACTGTATTGCTATTATGCGTCAAGCCATGCTAATTAATTTTAATGCAAAAGAATTGGCCTATATGCGCATCCATGTAGATGGTTTTGACATTAATAAGTTTGCCCCTTTTATTCACGAAAATAATATTATCGAAATTACGGAAGAATTAGAGCGCGCCATTTATCATATTGAACGGAATGGAAATGCTAAAATTATTTTCACCGACTTATCTATCCGATTAACTCGTTTATTACATAAAAAAGCAGGCGTAGCCTAAAACCAACTAATATGATGAAACCATTTATGAATAATGCCACAGAAATAATTTTACTAATTTTTCTAATCATCACGTTTCTGCAGAGCGGCGTTGATAAAATCTTAGATTGGAAAGGAAACCTAGGTTGGCTAAAAGAACATTTTTCAAAATCGCCTTTAAAAAATAGTGTTCCCCTACTCTTAAGTATTGTATTAATCACAGAGATGATTGCAGCCTTCTTATGTATTGGAGGTATTTACCAACTGTTGGTAGAAAACAAAACAGGTTTAGCCTTTTACGGCGCACTGTTTTCTTGTATATCACTTTTGATGCTACTATTTGGGCAGCGGATGGCAAAAGATTATGAAGGCGCAAAAACTATCGCGGTCTATTTTATTCCCGCCATGTTCTTGTTGTTTTTACTGCAATAAAAAAAGCCTCAACATATGTTGAGGCTTTTTTTATAAGGTACTAATGAGAACTAGTTTTTATACTTATCATTTAACGCTTTAACAATTGGCGCAGTAACTTCTTGTGCTTCTGCCCCGTAAAGAACACTACCACCATCACCGCCACCTAAGATAAACGTATATCCGTTATCTTTACCGTAAGCCTTAACTTCCCTTTTTACTTTATTTACAATACTATCCATTTCTGTTTGGCTTTGTACTTGTAATTCTTGCTCTTGCTTTTGCAATTGCTGGCCCATAAACTGACCTTCTTGTTGTAATTGACCGTACTCTTCTTGTGCCTGTGCTTGTGGCATTTTTTGAGCTTTAGCCTGAAAAGCTTGTAATTTCATCTGAAACATTTGAGAAATACTATCTCTCTGTTGCGTTAAAGCATCTATTTTAACTTTGAATTTAGCTTCAACGTCAATTTTTTCTTGATACTCTTCCATTAGCTTTTGATTATCAACAAAACCAATTTTACTCTCTTGGCATGCAAAAACACTAAATAGTGCTAAAGCCATTACAATTTTTTTCATGTTTTATTTTTAAGTGTGTCGCAAAAATAGAAAAGGTTTTGGATTATTTGCAAAAAGTTAGTCCTAATGCGCTAATATCTGGTATTCTATTTTTCTGAGTGGAGTCTTTAAGCTAGAATATCTTGAAGATCTGGGTTTTTATCAATCACCGCTTTAGCGTAAGTGCACAATACTTTTATTTTAGCATTTTTTTCCCGAGCAAAATCAATAGCAGCTAGTACCAGTTTTTTACCAATACCTTGGCCACCAAAATCTGGATTTACTTCGGTATGATTGATACTCAAGGTTTTTGGACCTAGCCAAGCATATTCCAAATGGCCAACCTCCTGATCTTCTATCACAGCCTTAAATACTCCGTTTTTATCCTGTTCTGATTGTTTTATATTCATAATAATTTTCGTCTTATTTTCCTTAAAAATAAGGTTTAGGTTTACTTTTTTGAACTTATCTTCAACTTTATAGTTTTTTACATCTTTTTACATCCCCCGCCCTGCGGGCACCCCCTTCCAAGGGGTAATATACCTTCGCTAACCATTGTCCCCTTGAGGGCACAACCGATAGGCTGCGGTATTTTAAGCTTGATAATTGTTTTATTGTTTTATTTTCATATTGCCCTGCTTACTGTTGCGGGCACGAGCGTGACGCTCGCGCTAGCGGGGAGAATTTTGCATTAAATTTTACACCCGCTAGTTGATAAAAACGAACTTAATCCATAATGTCTTTTTCTATTATTTTCAAATATGAACCACTGTCTAAGTAATCCAAGAATGACAAAAAAGTAGTGTAATCTTCTCGATATAAAGCAGGTTGTTTTTCTACAAAGGATAAATAAACTTTAACTCTTTTATTTTTATATTCTTCATATTTTGAATTGTCACAAAGTTTCATAATAATTAGTACTTTAAATATCGCTACGCCAGGAAACCATTCAAAATAATCTTCCTCTGGGACTTTATTAATAATTTTCTGGTTAATGGTTTCCATAGTGTGGTATTTATTGAAAAACGGGAGGTCTATTTTTTTTATATGGTCCATTATAGCCATTATATAATCTCCCGTGTTTTTGGTTTTCAATTGCTCATTTATCTTTTTAAAATCTTCTTGTTTTCCATCGATATCACAATTCTTTAATGTTATCAGCTCATTGTTATCTGATAAATCTGGTATAAACTGTTTAAGTATTTTGTTGACTGAATTAATCATAATATCACCATAAACATAACTTAAAGAAATACCTTTTGAGGACAGGTGAATACTTAATATATAAGTAAGTTCTCCCACATTTTTTTTGCATCCAATAAATAATTATGAGGGCGATAAGTAAATTCAGAAAATCCTAACTTTTCTAATTCAACTTGTACTAGACTAAATACTTTTTTATGCTGGTTTAAAATACTCATTATTCTAATTTGTTTTTAAAGCGGTTTTTAAGGCACCACCCTCGTTAAACAATTTTATGAAACTTCCTTTTTTTGATAATTCGTTATCTACTATTATATTCAAATCTGTACTGTGTATTAATATACCTTCTACAGCTTTTATTGTTGCTGGGCACGAACGTGACGCTCGCGCTAGTGGGGAGCAACTAAAAACGAACTTAAGCCATGTTGTCTTTTTCTATTATTTTTAAATATGAACCACTGTCTAAGTAATCCAAGAATGACAAAAAAGTAGTGTAATCTTCTTGATATAAAGCAGGTTGTTTTTCTACAAAGGATAAATAAACTTTAACTCTTTTATTTTTATATTCTTCATATTTTGAATTGTCACAAAGTTTCATGATAATTAGTACTTTAAATATCGCTACGCCAGGAAACCATTCAAAATAATCCTCCTCCGGCACTTTATTAATAATTTCTTGGTTAATGGCTTCCAATGTGGGGTATTTATTGAAAAACGGGAGGTCTATTTTTTTTATATGGTCCATTATAGCCATTATATAATCTCCCGTTTTTTGGGTTTTCAAATGCTCATTTATCTTTTTAAAATCTTCCTGTTTCCCGCCATTAATATGGTTTTTTAAGGTTATCAACTCATTGTTATCTGATAAATCTGGTATAAACTGTTTAAGTATTTTGTTCACAGGGTTGACTAATATAAATCCATAAACGTAACCTAAAGAAATACTTTTTGATAAGAGTTGGAAAGTTAAATTATATGTTAAGTCTCCAAACTTTTTTGTAGCATCTAACGAATAGAAATGAGGTTCATATACAAATTCAGTAAATCCTAACTTTTCTAGTTCAACTTGTACTATACTAAATATTTTTTTATGCTGGTTTAAAATACTCATTATTCTAATTTGTTTTTAAAGCGGTTTTTAAGGCACCTCCCTCGTTGAACAGTTTTACTTGAATAAATCGTACAATAAGGCAAATATTAAAATGGGCAAAATTAGTCCTAAGGTCGTTACCGTAATATTATATACCCGATCTGCAAATATTCCTGATTGCCAATTATAACCTGTATCAATCGGTTTTCTATTATATCTAGCAACAAAAATTCTTGTAGCGATGTCATACAATGAGAAAAAAAATAAAGGCCCTAACATACATAAGAACATTGGTGTTTTATATCGTATGACCATTATTAACCCCAGAATTACAAGAATAATTGATAGAATATACATAGCCGTTAAGCCCTTTTTATTTTCTAAAAAAATTCTATAAAACATAAAAATGGTGAATGGAAATAACCATATGGTCATCATCATAAAAATTAATGCTTGATTCATTGTAGTGGCTAATTTTTACGTAACAAAATTCTAGGTTTAACAACACTTGTCTTATCTATTTTGACATTTCTAAGTTCAAGTAATTTTTTTTCCTGTATTTCTTGTACAAACTCTATATTAAATTCTATTTCATGATCATACTCAAATTGATTAAAATTATAAGGGACTCCGTCAGAACGAATGCCACTAGGTTTTCCCCAATCTCCAAAAGCTCCACTAATATCCAGAATAAAATAAGTTCCAGACACTAACCAACCTATAGGTCCTCCATAAAAGCCAATTAAACCCATGGTTATATCAATACTAGCCTTAGTCGTTACATTCCATTTATTAGAATCGTCATTAACCAAAACATCTGTAACTTCATAAAAGCTAATCGCTGCACTTACCCACAACATTTTTTTTCCAACAGCTTTAAACTTTGAAGCTCTTTTCATTGCATTTCTGGTGCCTACTTGATGACCTCCTGCTCCTAATCCTTTTTGGCTACTTAGTTTTCTATAAATTCCTTCTTTATTGCGATACCAACCCTTTTGCAAATTCTATATTGCTACCGGTTCTCCATGGTGTTAAATTTCCAATATTACGTGCTCCAAGCGCCCCTGCTGTTTTACCTGTTATTGAGACTCCCTTTTTAACAGTGGCATAAAAAGGATCTTCCCAGTACATATATCTTGAAGGTAAAGCGGGAGATGTTTGCTCGCTACCCATTTTATCGCCGGTATAAGAATAATCAAATCCCTTTGTAAAAACATTTTTATGAAACGTTCAATACACGCTCGTATTATTAATATCAACCTAAAATACGTCACATATTGCCTACAATATAAATTATTTTACGAAAAAAGGCAACTACATGCCTGCAGTTGCCTTTTCTAATCATCAAAAAAAGGAAGCACCTTATGAGTACTTCCTTCTTTTGAAATTATACCTCTTCTGTACTTTCGATATACTTCTTATCACGTGTGTTTTTTTGTACTGCAATAGCTGCAAATAAACTTAAGGTGAATGACATTCCGTAAAATCCTTTTTCACTCAATTCTAAATCGGCATTCCATAAACCAATAACCAGTAAGGTTATAGATGCTAACGCAGCAAACCAGCTTATTCCATAGTACATATCTGTTACCCCTGTACCTTCTAATCGGTCTCGAACATTTTTTTGTACGGATACTGCAGAAAACAATCCGAACAATAAAATGGTTAAATAGTAACCTTTTTCATTCAATAGCATAGCTGCATTGGACAATCCTACACAGAAAGCAAGCATACCTGCTACTAGTGCCACCCATGATGCGCCAATAAAGGCAGGAGTAGGTTTGTTATCAAATTCTTTCTGAATTTTTTTCTTTTTACTTTTTTCTTCGTTGGTATCACTACTAAAATTGTAATTCATAATAATTGATTTTTGATGATTAATTATTTTGTTGATTTAGTTTGTTTCAACGGTACAAAGATGAGGAGCCTTCCGTGTTTTAAAAAGTCTACTTAATGTAATTACTGACGATATAAATTGCAATAAAAAATAGATTACTCCTGTATTTAGTATATTTATGGCATTTATACCTTACGATATAATGAATATAAATACAAGCTTAATAGCAACATTAACCACCGAAGAGCAAAAAGCCTTTGTTACCCGGCTACATCAAAAGAACAAAAGACACGATACCAAAAACGTGGCTTTATTTAAAATACTAGCAAAAAACCCCAATGCTGAACATATTGATGTGCTCCTTTATGGTAAAAAGTCTAAAGGCGCCTACCACGCCTTGAGCAAACGCCTGTTCGATGGTTTAATAGATTTCATAGCGACTAAAAGTTTTGAAGGAGAACAATCTGAAGAAATGGAAATTATTAAGCTTTTGCTTACGAGTAGAATACTTTTTGAGCAAAAAGCGTATAAGGTTGCTTTAAAAATCGTGAAAAAGGCAGAAATAAAAGCGAAACAGCATGAACTCTATGGGATATTAAACGAGATATACTACACCCGTATACAATATGCGCATTTGGATAGAAAAATTGATTTAGAAACGCTAATTACAAAGTTCAAGACCAACAAACTCCTATTTCAACAAGAAGAAAACTTAAACCTTTTCTACGCAACCATTAAAAACGAATTGGTCACAAAAAATAAGAATGTTACCCAAACTATAGCAAGCACCTTATCTCAGTTTGATATTTCAATTGAAAATGGCTTAAGCTATCGGTCTTTATATAAAATTGTAGCGATTAATAACGAGGCAGCTCATATTACCCGTGATTTTTACACCCTACTTCCTTTTATAGAAAAAGTAAATAAAGAGATAGAACACAAACAAAATCTTTCTGAAAAACATTTATTCTATCACATTCAAATATTGTATTATATCGCCAATTCACACTTTAGAAATAAAGACTTTGAGCAGTCTAGGAAGTACCTGGAGCGGATGGAGACAGAAATGAAAAAACAGAACAATTGCTACTACCAACGTTTCACACCTCAATACACTTTGTTGCTGGTCTTAAACTTAAACTACTCCGGAAGGTATGAAAAAGCATTAAGGTGTTTAGAACAATTTGATTTTGAAAAACACAAACAGCAGATTGCTTATGTCATGGATTTAAAACTAACAGCTGTAGTTCTCCTATTTCAGCAAAATAGATGTAAAGAAGCGTTACAAATTTTCAAAGAATCGCGGCATAGCGATACTTGGTACGCAGAGAAAGGGGGAGAAATTTGGGTGGTGAAAAAGAACCTAACTGAAATAATGCTTTATATGGAAATGGAGCATTTGGATTTGGTGGAATCTAGAATAAAAAGTTTCCGTAAAAAATATAGCAAACGGTTAAAGGAAAACAACGAACAAAGAGTTTTAGAATTCTTGAGTTTAGCAACTCATTATTTTTATCATAAAGAAACGATCAATCAAAATCAATTTATGTTGAAAGTGAAAAAATCATTACTGACCTCACGGGAAGAAAAAGAGGATTTGTTTGTATTAAGTTTTTATGCGTGGTTAAAATCAAAAATTATGAAAACCGATCTGTATAAAACTACCTTGGAAATTATGGAACAAAAAAATGATAAGTAGTAAACTATTTTTAAAATCTCTCTAAGGCTCCAATAAATTAATATTGGGAAAAAAATATTATCAAGATTGACAAACTTTCAGTTCAATATTTTCGTGAAATTCAAAAATGAACCTTGAAAAAATAACTATAAGTTTTGTCTATTTTAAAATTAAAAGCAATCAAGGGTTTCGATTAAAAACAGCTGATTTTAAATAGGCTCTGACTTGATTTTGAAAAATAAACAACTACTTACTCGACCCAAAGGTAAAAACCCTCTCAAAAGAGCTTAAAATGATTTTTTAGGCTTTTTTAAGACATATATTAGAGAAGAATACTCCTTAGTCCTCCACGCTTTCATATTTGAACGTAAACCAACAAAAAAAGCCGTTAAAAAGTTTTGCTTACCAGATTTATATTTTTCTGATAATAGGGAAACATAAAATGCATCAAACACCATAGGATAGATTTTTGAGACTTTTAAATTCTCTTTTGAAAATAGTTTAGTAATTGACGATTTAGAAAAATGCCAAAGATGTCTTGGCACATCAAAAGCAGCCCAATGCTCTTTATAATATTTTGCATCGAAAGATTTATAATTAGGAACAGCAATAACTAAAATTCCATTTTCTGATAACAACTTAGATAATCTAGTTACTTGATCGGTTAAATTGGGTACATGTTCCAAAACATGCCAAAGTGTAATAACATCAAATTTTTCATTAGAGAAATCTTCCAATGCTATTTTTAGATCTAAGCCTTTTTCTGAAGCTTTAAGACGCGCCTTTTTATTTGGCTCTACTCCAACTACATTCCAACCTTTTTCTTTTGCAACAATCAAAAAATCTCCAGTACCTGCTCCAACATCTAAAAGGCGTTTTCCTTTTGCATGCTTACCCACAACTTTAAGTTTGTTCTTGAGATTAATCTTTTTTACCCTTTGATAGATTTTATCAACCAAAGAAACATTAGCGTCGGTATGAGAAATATAAACTTCACTGTCATAATACGAATCCAAAACTTGCGGTTCTGGTTTTGTAACTAACATCTCTAATTCCTGATCTAGAAATAATTCAAAGGTTTCCTGACTAACAGAATAGTCTTTAGTTTTTAAATAAAACTTCATTATAATTGTGGGTCGCTAAATATTCATCTTTAAGTTGACGAAGATACTTCAAAACTGAAGTACGTGAAAAAGAATTTTCTATCAAACAATCTTTTTCCAAATCACTATAAACTTCTATAGCAATATAATAATTGCCCGTACGAGATATCCCATCAGGATTTGAAAAAATAGGATTGACTTCTTCCATGCCTAAAGATTTATTTAAAAGAACATCTAAAGCAATTGGCACCAACTGAAAAGATTTATCTTGAATCTCAATTTCATAAGTTGAGAAGAAAAATTGTTTCTCTTCCAATTGAAACGGAACGTCGTCATATACGATAGAATCATTTAACTGAAATTTTGTATTTACATAATTATAAAACTCACCTCCCTCTTTCGGATCTTCAAAAATAAACATCTGTCGTTTTGATAAAGACCGCTTAAATTTTTTTCCTTTAGAAACTTTATAATCATCAATTCTTGGAGCAATCCGGATTGGAACACACGATGAAAAAACCAAGAAAGTAATTAAGACAGCAAACAACTTATTCATATTAGTATCCATTAAAAATTCCTAAAAAGGGCCACAACAATTATTCCAATATGAATCACCTACAACAAATATCAGAACGGTCACAACATTTATTTGCACAACATCTTTAATTAAATTAAGAGACAAAGCGCATGAACTAAACACAGAATTACAGAAGTATTCAAATTGTTCCACGTGGAACAATTTGAATATTGCGACAGCCATCCAAAAAAATAAACAACAAATATGAGACAAACTCAGTTTCGAGTAGCAAGATACAATGCAACCTAAAGAAAGAATGATTGAAATTAAAATGTCAACAAAAGACAGTACACTTTACCCCCAATCTATTCCAATAAAATCTCAAACTAACAGACCACTAAATTATTTCACACCGTATAATTAAGACAAATGAGCAGAAGAAATTCACTAAGACATCTAAGCCCATAATAAGATATATGTCTTGTATTTTAATCATCAATCAAACTACATAATCTCCTATTTTGAGTACAGATAAAACAGTGCATTATACTCCTTGAAAAAAACAGAACAGAAATATATAGCACATAGCTTAAAAAGAAAAGCCTCTAAATTAAAATTTTAGAGGCTTTCAAAAGATACGTGATGACCAACATTGTTACCTTCCCAAGAAGACCAATAACACACTAATATCACTTGGTGAAACTCCGCTAATTCTAGAAGCTTGCGAAATAGAAACCGGTTGAATCTTTGTTAACTTCTGTCTGGCTTCTGTAGACAGGGACTTTAATTTAGTATAATCAAAATTAGCAGGAATCTTCACATTCTCTAAACGATGTAATTTATCTGCATTATTTTTTTCTTTAGCTATGTACCCAGAATATTTTACTTGTACTTCAGCCTGTTCTAAAACCTCTCTATTCAAATTGTTTTCAGTTACAAAATTAGCTACTGCATCTATAGACATCATATGGTCCATGGTAACATTTGGCCTTGAAAACGCTTTAAACATTTTAAAGGATTGATCTACCACTGCCGAATTTACACGTTCAAAAATCGGATTAATTTGATCTGGAAGCACACTCGTATCCTTAAAGAACTGCACAAATTTTTCAGACTTTTCTAGCTTGTCCTCCATTCTTCTCAATCGATCTTCACGAGCCAAACCTATTTCATATCCTCGAGGAGTCAAACGCAAATCCGCATTATCTTGACGCAATAAGGTTCTATATTCTGCTCTAGAAGTAAACATACGATATGGCTCTTCTGTACCTTTTGTAATTAAATCATCAATTAAAACTCCAATATAAGCCTCATCTCTTTTAAGGATAAAATCTTCTTTTTCATTAATTTTTTGGTGCGCATTTATACCCGCCATAAGACCTTGAGATGCTGCTTCCTCATAACCAGTAGTACCGTTTATTTGTCCTGCGAAGTATAAATTAGAAACCAATTTAGTTTCTAAAGTATGCTTTAATTGCGTTGGCGGAAAGTAATCATATTCGATTGCATATCCTGGTCTAAAGAATTTTACGTTCTCAAAACCGACAACAGAACGCAACGCTTTAAACTGAACATCTTCCGGCAAAGATGTAGAAAAACCATTTACATAGACTTCAACCGTTCTCCAACCTTCCGGCTCAACAAACAACTGATGACTATTTTTATCAGCAAAACGATTAATTTTATCTTCGATTGAAGGGCAATATCGAGGTCCTAAACTTTTAATTCTGCCATTAAACATTGGCGACCTATCAAAACCTTCACGCAATAAATCGTGAACTAGTTCACTCGTATGGGTCATATGACAATCTCTCTGATGCTCTAAAGCCTTGGTTGGAGAGTAACTAAATTTCTCCGGTATAGCATCTCCAGGCTGCAAAATCATCTTAGAATAATCTAAAGACCTGCCATCAACTCTTGGCGGTGTGCCTGTTTTCATCCTACCTGAATCAAAACCTAAACCTAATAATTGCTCGGTTATTCCGGTTGCAGCACGTTCACCTGCTCTACCACCACCAAAATTTTTATCCCCTATATGGATTAAACCATTCAAGAAAGTACCATTAGTAAGCACTACAGATTTGGATTTAATCTTGATTCCTAAAGAAGTTGTAACCCCTACTGCCCTATTATTTTCCACTAAAAGACCTGATACCATCTCCTGATAGAAATCAACATTTGGAGTATTCTCCAAAGCCAATCGCCATTCCTCAGCAAAAACCATACGATCATTTTGAGTTCTAGGACTCCACATAGCAGGGCCTTTTGACTTGTTTAACATCTTAAATTGAATCGCGGACTTATCAGAAATGATTCCACTATACCCGCCAAGGGCATCAATTTCACGAACAATTTGTCCTTTTGCTATACCGCCCATAGCCGGATTACAAGACATTTGCGCAATATTCTGAAGGTTCATTGTGACCAATAAAACTTTAGAACCCATATTTGCAGCAGCAGCAGCGGCCTCACATCCTGCGTGCCCAGCACCAACAACTATAACATCGTACTCTTTATCAAACATAACTTTCCTTAATGTTCCACGTGGAACAATTTAATTTTCTCCTCTTCTTTCTTACGCATAAGCGCGGCATCCATATCTGTTTTGTCCTTATAGCCTGCTAAATGCAAAACTCCATGAGACATAACTCTATGTAATTCTTCTAAAAAATCTACATTATATTCTTTAGCATTCTCTAACACTCTATCAATAGAAATAAATAAATCTCCCGAAATAGTATCGCCCTCACAATAATCAAAAGTCACAATATCTGTATAGGTGTCATGATTAAGATACTTCATATTAATATCTAAAAGATAAGCATCATCACAGAAAATGTAACTTAAAGTACCCAAGGATTTACCCTCAGATTCTATAACCCTAGTTAACCAATCTGCATAATAGGGTTCATTAATTAACTCAAAATCTAACTCGTAATTAAATTCAATCATTTGTATTAAAATATTCTTTAATTCTATTCTGGTAATTTTGCCGCAAAGGTAGTGCTTGTCTATTTAAAATTTCGTTTTGATTTTTGTAATTATCAAAGATAGCAGGCTGTATAAGTACGGGGTTTGTAAACGAATTAGAATTAGTATTACTTTCTCGTTCTTTTTTCTCCCCTTGTTTCATAGCAGCACCTTCCAATTTTATCAATTCATACTGAATAATTGTAGCTTTATCAATAGTACTTCTGGTAACGCCATTCTCCAATAAACTGTTTTGAAAGTCATTCATTTGACGGATTAATTTTTGACCTAAACTTCGATCTTCCTTATTAATCATATTCGATAATTGCTGCTCTAGTTTATTCTTTAAAAGCTCTTGTTCCTTATATATTTGATATATTTCCTTTAAGGCGTCTTCTGATAAACCGGTGTTGCCATTCCCCATAGCGCCACCTTTACCATTACCTTTACCGTCACTTTGCCCATTTCCGTCACCATTTCCTTTAGAACCACCTTCGCCAGAACCAGAAGTACCCCCATTAGAATTTTTTCCATTAGACCCAGAAGAACCAGATTCACCATCTTTACCTCCCTTACCTTGTTTACCAGAAGTACCATTTTTGCCTTGACTACCCTGCTGACCTTCCTGACCATTTTCACCAGATGAACCACTTTCACCCTTGGTTGAATCTTTTCCTTGACCAGCCTGACCCATTTTTTTATTGAGATCTGATTGCCCTTTAATAATATCTGGCAATTGAAAATCTTCGCCAGAACCCTCACCTTTCCCAGACTTCATACTTTCCTGCATATTATCTAGAATATTAGCTAAAAGATCTGATAAGGTATTACCCGAATTCAACACATATTTTTGATAGGAAACACTTTGATAGATCCTAGATTCTGAAAGGTTTTCTACCACGTTATCCAAATTATAATAGAGCTCCGTAACCTCTTGATTAATAGTTTCAGATATTTCAGGAACACGAAGCGATAAAGCAAAAAGGCTATCATCTACATGTTCAAATAAAGTTTTTAGTTCTTGCTGTTTTAGAATTACCTTGGAAGTATTTGCAAAAGCATTTTCCTTATCACTTAAATCATCAATCATAGCCTCTTGCTTAAATGTAAAAATGACTAGATTATCTAAGATTTGACGCAAAACCTCTGCGTCTTCAGTCACATTAGAACCACCAGATGTAAATGAAGATTCCGATAAAGCGTCGGATAATTCTTTAATTTTTTCAGCAGCAGATTTTTGCTTGGCACTACTGGATGATGATTTTTGACCATTAACTTCCTTATCTAATTGTTCGGATATCTTATTTAAATCTATATTTAAACTATCCATATCCGATTTCTCAATACCCAAAGAAATAGGCTTTTTTAAATTACTATTATCTTTTTTAAGCTCTTCAAGCTTATTAGAAGTCGCACGAAAAAGCTCATTAATCTTCTCTTGATCTGCTTTCGAAGGATTATCATTCAGCTTAGATTTAGCTAATGCCATCTCCTTCCTCGATAATTCGTCCAAATCTTTAGATAACTGTGAAGCCGCTTCAGTTACATAATAACGCTTTGTCAATTCTAATAACTGTTCCAGATTACGTTGCCCGCTTTTTTGGTTTTTAGCTAAATCATCTAAACGTTTGGATAAATCTTCTTTATTAATCTTATCAGCAACCTTCTTTAAACTTTCTATTAATTCCTTATTTTTTTTGGCTTGCAATTCTTGACGCTCCAAACGCTCTTGCAAAAGTTTATTTAAACCATCATCTTTATTCGACTTACTTAGATTATCCTTAAGCTGTTTAGAAAACTTTTCCATTTGATTTTCCTGCAACTCTTGTTTCTGCAATAAAGAATTTAATTTAGATTTATCATTAAAACTAAGACTAGATTTTTCTTTCTGACTTCCAGAGAGCTCTTCCATGGCTTTAGTCTGATTCTTTAACTTTTCAACTGTCTTATCTAAAGAAGAAATAATAGTTTGCTGAGACTCTAACTCTTTGTTTTTCAGTTGATTATCACCCATAACCGTAGCTGTAAACGTTTGCGATTTTGAATGCTTTGAACCATTAACTCGATCATTATCAGAGACTTGAAAATAATATGCATAGGAATTATCTGATACAATATTAATACCGGAAGGAAAAGTATAATAAAAAGAACTAACCGGACTATTAGGCTTAAGAAGTTCCAAACTCATAATACTATCAGGTGAAAGTATATTATAATAATAAAGTTTTAAACTAGACACCCTGTAATCATCCGATAAATTACCACTATAATATGCCTTATTAGGTACAAGACTATCCTTACGTTCTACTACCGAAATTTTTGGGAATTCATCTTTTATAACCTTGAAGGAATACTCTAAATTTTCAAAATCAGAAATATTTATATTAGAAGTAGAAATACTATATTTCAATGACTTATAAATATCTTTAGACAAAGAAAATATACCAGTAGCAGTAGCCATAAAATCTTGAATAGTATCCGCATCTTTAAACAACAACCGATCTGTATCTGCTGTAGCTACTTTCCAAGAAACCTTAGTTCCTTCTAATACCGTAGCCGATCCTACTCCGGAAAGCGTTTTCGACTTCTTATTCGTATAATTTGGATAAGACAATTCTAATATAAAATCTAAAATTGTAGGGGTATTTATAACTTGAAAATTATAAGAATTTGAAGTAAACCCATTCGCACTAAAATAAAAAGTAAAGGACTCCTTGGGCGACTTGACTTCATACTGAAAAACACCATTATTATTTTTCATTAAATACTCCTCCCCTGCCATATTAATTGCGATAGCTTCCGGTTGCAACTCTCCGGTAGTTCCAACAGAAATCAGTGTGGATTCATTTTGTAATGCCAGTAAATCTTCATTTAATAATACAAAATTAAAAGGAGCGGGTTTTGCATACGCCAAATCATAATTTATGACACGTTCATAGCTTTGGAAAAATGATCTGATATCGCCAAAAAAATAAATAGTCGAAAAAATAAGCAGCGGAATCGCTATCCATTTAATATAACTAAAAGATTTACTAAAATCTATAGCCTTAGAAAAGTTAAAAGGTTTTAACTCCTCTGCCCTTTGCTGAATACTAGCCACAAGCAATTCTGATTGCTCAGTATTTGCTTCTAAATCTAATAAATTAGACAATCTATCATCAATTTCAGGGAAATGCTTTCCTATAATTCTGGCAGCCTGCTTATCTGTTAAACCATTTTTAAGCTGAAATAAGTAAATAACAGGAACAATAATAAAACGATAAAGTAAATAAAATTCAACCAGGAGAATACTTATAAGAAAACCCAACCGAACCTTAGAACCCAACCATAAAAAATATTCAAAACCTAAAACCAACAACAAAAAAAGACTACCTAATGCAAGAAACAGAATAAAGCCCTTTAGTAACTGGGCAGTATAATAGCTTTTTACAAAGGTTCTAAGATTATTCTTAATTTGATCTAATGCAGTCAATTGTAGGATTTTAATACCAAGATAGTCGAAAAAAAACCAGTTGAATACCTTGGCCCTGAATTAAGTACAAAGGTAAATATTCAAAAATAGAATAATACCATAACAATGTTAATTGTAAGCAGCTCACTGTCTGATGCTTAAAATTAAATTACTAGCTAAGTTATTTAAACAATTAGTTCTAATTTTCACCTTTTACTATCTTTACAACAAATACAAAAATATGAGTACTAAAGTTCGTGTAAGATTTGCTCCTAGCCCAACAGGACCCTTGCATATTGGTGGTGTAAGAACTGCATTGTTTAATTATCTTTTTGCAAAGAAAAACAATGGCGAATTTATTTTGAGAATTGAAGATACAGACCAAAATAGGTATGTAGAAGGTGCAGAACAATATATCATAGATGCCTTAAACTGGTGTAATATCCCTTTTGATGAAGGCCCTGGAAAAGAAGGAAAATTTGGACCCTACAGACAAAGCGAAAGAAAACACCTTTACGAGGAATATGTTAAAATTCTTCTGGAAAAAGGAAAAGCATACTACGCCTTTGATAGCTCAGAAAGCTTAGATACTCATAGAAAAGAACACGAAGAACAAGGAAAAACGTTTATCTATAACTGGCATAACAGATTAAAGCTAGATAATTCTCTTTCTTTAATGCCCGAAGAAGTAACAAAAAGAATTGCCAATGGTGATGCCTATGTAATTCGGTTTTTAACCGCACCAGATGAAAAAATTGCCTTAAATGATATTATCAGAGGTAAGATGAGCATTGATTCTAACGTCTTAGATGACAAGGTTTTATACAAAAGTGATGGTATGCCCACCTATCATTTGGCGAATATTGTAGATGACCATTTAATGGAAATTACCCATGTAATTCGGGGTGAAGAATGGCTACCGTCTTTAGCTTTACACCAACAATTATATGAGGCATTTGGATGGCAAGCACCAGAATTTGCACATTTACCCTTGATCATGAAACCTGTTGGTAAAGGAAAACTTAGCAAGCGCGATGGCGAAAAGCTAGGTTTCCCTGTTTTTCCTTTAAATTGGAACGAGTCTGTTGGGTATAAAGAAGAAGGTTATTTCTCTGAAACTGTAGTAAATTTTCTTGCCTTGTTAGGATGGAATCCAGGAACAGAACAAGAAATATTCAGCTTGGAAGAACTAACCAACTTGTTTAGCTTAGAACGTGTAAATAAATCTGGAGCAAGATTTGATCCAGATAAGACCAAATGGTATAATCAACAATATTTACAACAAAAAAAGGATGCCGAATTGGCAGAATTATACCTTCCAATACTTCAAGAAAAAGGAATAGAAGCACCTATTTCCAAAATAGAAAAAGTAGTTTCGTTAATAAAAGAAAGAGCTGTTTTTGTAGCAGATTTTTGGGAGCTATCTGATTATATGTTTGTTAGCCCTAGTTCCTATGATGAGAAAGCCAGCAAAAAGCAATGGAAAGAAGATACTTCCAGTATTATGTCTGAAGTACACGATGTACTAGCATCTGTAGCTGAATTTTCATCTGAAAAAACAGAAGAAATTGTCAAGAAATGGATCGGGGACAAAGAATTATCTTTTGGAAAAGTAATGCCGCCCTTAAGACTCATCATCGTAGGTGAAATGAAGGGTCCTCACCTATTTGATATCTTAGAATTTATAGGAAAAGAAGAAACCTTACAGAGAATAAAAACTGCAATTAATCAATTAAAATAAATTAATTGTAACGAAAGTAAGAGAATTGCTACTTATATTGTAGAGAACTATTAATCAACATAAAAATAAACGTATGAGCTACTTATTAATACCCTTACTATTTCTTGGTGCAGTGATTTTATTTTCATCCTTTTTTACGGTGAAACAACAAACAGCTGCTATAATTGAACGATTTGGAAAATTTCATAGCGTTAGAACATCCGGTTTACAAATGAAATTACCGATAGTAGATAAAATTGTAGCTAGAGTTGGTTTAAAAATTCAGCAATTAGATGTAATTATTGAAACCAAAACATTGGATGACGTATTTGTCAAATTGAAAGTTTCGGTACAATACGTTGTATTACGTGAACAAGTTTATGATGCCTTTTACCAATTAGAATATCCACATGAACAAATTACCTCTTTTGTTTTTGACGTGGTTAGAGCAGAAGTTCCAAAGATGAAATTGGATGATGTTTTTGTTAAAAAAGATGATATTGCTATTGCAGTTAAAGGTGAATTGCAACAATATATGTCTGTTTACGGATATGATATTATCAAAACTTTAGTAACAGATATTGATCCTGATTCACAAGTAAAACAGGCAATGAACCGTATTAACGCTTCTGAAAGAGAAAAAATTGCAGCTCAATTTGAAGGTGACGCCGCACGTATACTTATTGTGGAAAAAGCAAAAGCTGAAGCGGAATCTAAAAGATTGCAAGGTATGGGTATTGCAGATCAGCGTAGAGAAATTGCTCGAGGGTTGGAAGAATCTGTTGAAGTATTAAATAGAGTTGGCATTAATTCTCAAGAAGCTTCTGCCCTAATTGTTGTAACTCAGCATTATGATACCCTACAATCTTTAGGAGAAGAAACTAATAGTAATTTAATATTATTACCAAATTCTCCGCAAGCAGGAAGTGATATGTTAAATAATATGGTTGCTTCGTTTACTGCCAGCAATATGATTGGTGAAACCATGAAAAAGCAAAAGAAAGAAATTGCCGCTAAGAAAAAAACGGATGACCAATAGTTATTAGAACAATAGATAATACCAATAGATTTTTTAATTTATATTTCAAAATCTTATAACCGATTCTAAAAATAGACTGATTGGCATAAATTCTTATTTAAAGACGTTTTAAAACAAAAAAACCATCATTACGTAAAATCGTATTGATGGTTTTTTTATATGCACTACAATCAATTTATGAAGGTCAATTTTAATAGTTTATACCAATCATTATTTTATAAACAATAGCAATAAACTATACTCCTATTTCTGTTGCATTTTCGCCCAAGTATCTCTTAGACCAACGGTTTTATTAAAAACTAATTTTTCAGCAGAAGAATCTTTATCTACATTAAAATATCCCAAACGTTGAAATTGGAAAAAATCTTCTGGTTGCGCTGTTTTTAAACTTGGTTCTAAATATCCCGTAATTACTGTTAAAGAATCTGGATTTATAAATTCCATAAAATCTTTGTCTTTATGTTGATCAGGAGTTTCATCTGTAAAAAGACGATCGTACAAACGCACTTCTGCCGGAATAGCATGTTTTATAGAAACCCAGTGCAATGTACCTTTTACTTTACGCAAACTTTCTTCCGTACCACTTCCACTCCTACTTTTAGGATCATATGTACATTGTACTTCTAATATATTCCCATCGGTATCTTTTGTACAAGACTCAGCCTTAATAATATACCCATTTTTTAGACGAACTTCATTTCCTAATTTCAAACGAAAGAACTTTTTATTTGCCTCTTCTCTGAAATCTTCTTTTTCAATATATAATTCTCTAGAAAAAGGTACCGTTCGGTATCCAGCACTCTCATCTTCCTGGTTATTTTCTGCTTCTAACCATTCCTCTTGATCTTCCGGGTAATTAGTAATCACCACTTTTAAAGGATCTAAAACAGCCATAACCCTAGGAGCCACTCTGTTTAAATGTTCCCGAATCGAGAATTCTAAGAGACTCACATCTACTACGTTTTCTCTTTTAGCGATCCCTATTGTATTGGAAAAATTACGAATAGCTTCGGCCGTATATCCTTTTCTGCGTAAGCCTGAAATGGTTGGCATACGTGGATCATCCCAAGAGGTAACTACTTTCTCTTCAACTAATTGCAATAATTTACGTTTACTTACAACGGTATGACTAAAATTTCTTCTAGCAAATTCTCGTTGTTTAGGACGTACCTTATCCGAAGCAACAACCTGGTCTAAAAACCAATCATAAAGCTCTCTATGCATTGCAAATTCTAAGGTACAAAAGGAGTGAGAAACTTGTTCTAAATAATCACTTTCTCCATGGGTCCAATCATACATTGGATAAATACACCAATCGGTATTTGTTCTATGATGTGCCTTATGAAGTATACGGTACATAATAGGATCACGCATAAGCATGTTGCTAGAAGTCATGTCTATTTTAGCTCTCAACACATGTTCTCCTTCCGCAAATTTACCCTCTTTCATTTCGTTAAAAAGAGAAAGGTTTTCTGCTACCGATCTATCCCTATAAGGACTAGCAACCCCGTGTTCTGTAGGTGTCCCTTTTTGCTCTGCAATTTGAGCAGCACTTTGGCTGTCTACATAGGCTTTACCTTCTTTTATAAACGTTACTGCCCAGTCATATAATTGTTGAAAATAATCTGAAGCATAAACTTCTTCTGCCCAGTTAAATCCTAACCATTCTACATCTCTTTTAATAGCATCTACATACTCTTGTTCCTCTTTTGCTGGGTTGGTATCATCAAAACGTAGGTTTACAGGAGCGTTATAGCGCAATCCTAAACCAAAGTTTAAACAAATAGAACTTGCATGCCCTATATGTAAATACCCGTTAGGCTCTGGTGGGAAACGGAATCTAAGCTTGTTTTTAGAAAAACCATTGGCTAAATCATCCTCAATAATATGCTCTATAAAATTCAGAGACTTTGTATCATCGCTCATTGCAAAATTTTTGAAATACAAAGTTACTAAAAAAGGAATTGTTGCGCTCTATAAAAGATACAGACCATGCAATAATAGGGTTTCACAACACTTTTAATCAACGCTACAACATTAAATACAATTAGGAACAATTTAATAAGATATTTGATGTTAATTACTGTAGCTGTGTAAGATATGGATAGGAAGTACATAAATCCGACTAACGGTAAAAACTCCTAGAAGCAAGCTACAGACCCAAATAGTAACCTAAAGTTGCAGCAACATGAACAGACCTACTACACACTCAAAAAAAGCGTTCTTTTTCTTCACATTCTTAATGTGCAGTATAGGACTAATGGCTCAAACATTAAACAAACCTACCGCAATTGCGAATCCAAATTTTGGAACTGGCGGAAGCCCATGGACAGCAGTATGCGCATCATCTACTTTTAATGAATATTATGTGAATTTTAAATGGAGTGCATCACCTAGTGTACTAAGTGATAACACTTTTGTTTTGGAGTTATCAGATGCTACTGGAAGTTTTGCTTCCCCTACGACATTAACAACAGTAACAGATAAAAATAGTATAACAGATTTTGACATACGTTTTGTGATACCACTTACGTTGAGAGGCACTGGATACAAATTAAGAGTAAAAAGTACGAGTCCTGAACTATACAGTCCGGCTACTCAAGCCTACAACATGTACTATATTGATTATAAAAACCCTATTCAAATAACTGAAAATGGAAGCGGAAGTATCGGAGATGGTACAATATCCATTTGCAATGGTAGCACCGCAGTTATAGCTGTTGATAACGTACCCAATTCAGAAACGTATCAATATATATGGAGAAAGAGTTCTACGATACTTTCTGAGACGGGCCCATCTTTAACTGTTTCTGAAAGTGGAATGTATTCTGTTGAGATCGATTATGGATCTGTTTGTTCTGGTTCTGCCGGTACACTTTCAAATATGATTACGGTAGAAACGGGTACTGCTTTAGGCGTAACGATAAACACCCCAACAAAAACTTCTTATTGTGAAGGCGAATCAGCTAGCGTATTGGAAGCAACCATCGCAAATTCTGATATCTTTTATACTTGGTATAAAGATGGTACAGTCGTACAAGCTAAAGCGCAAGGAAGTTATACCTACGCTTTTGATACTAATGCTCCTGATTTTGCAGGGGCCTATACTGTAAAGGTAGAAGGTGATGGTATCTGTGCAGAAACTACTCCTGCGTTAACCATTTCTAAAACTGGCGCATTTACAGTAACAGAAAATACACCATTAGAAATGGTCATCCTTCCTGGTGAATCAAAAACATTAAGTGTAACATCAACAGCCGTATCTCCCACATACCAATGGTATAAAAACAATACAGCGATTAGTGGTGCTAACACCAATACCTTAACAATTTCAGAAGAGGCAGCGTATCATGTGGCAGTTTCACAAGGTGGTACATGTCCTTCATCACAAAATTCTAATAAGATAAATGCTGTTGCTCCAAGTTCTTTTGAATTAATTGCAAATTATACTACGACCTATAGTGATTGTGACTACAGCGAAATAGTACTGGATGTAGCCACGATAAATGCTGTAGCAGCAAATGGCACCAAAACAGACGTTACTGCCGATCTGAAGGCTTCTATGAGCTACCAATGGAAGAAAGATGGCACGGCTGTTAGCGGAGCTACTTCGTCTATGATTAGTTTAACCGATATATCAGAAAACGGATCATACCAAATTGATGCTACGATAGAATCTTTTAATATGAGTTCTACTAGCCTACCTGTAGTCCTTAGAAGTAACGAAGTAATTACAATAGAGGCAAGCAGCTTAGTAGCTTGTAACAGCACAGATTTTATCACCATAAGTACCAACATAGATTTAACTGGAGCCACATTTGGTTGGGCTAAAGACGGAACTATTATAGATACGACCTCTTTAGACTTGAATACAACAGATGCCGGTACCTACCGTTTAATGGTGACTAGAAACGGATGTTCTATTCCTTCAAATGAAGTTACTATTAGTCCGTTAGACGAGTCTCTAGTAACTTTAGACAGCCCTCTTAACATTGTATTCCCAGAAGGAGGATCTAAAACCATTACGGCAAGCGGAGGAACTGCTTATGAATGGAGAGATGCTAACAATACAAGTATTAGCAACAGCGCTTCTATAAGTTTAACTGCAGAAGGTACCTACACCTTAACAGCCTATGTAGAGAACTGTGTAATTATAAAAGAAGTAAATGTGAGCTACAAAGACACATTTAAAATACCGAACGTTATAACAGTAAATGGAGATGGCATCAATGACCTATGGTTAATACCAAATAGTTATTCATACCAAGCCGATGTTAATGTGATTATCTATAATGATAAAGGAGAAGAAGTATACAATGTTTTTGAGTACCAGAACAACTGGCCAGAGTCTTCTACAGGCTTTACCTCACAAAATATGGTGTTCTATTACAAGATTAAAAAAGGCTCCGACACAATAAAACAAGGTACTATTACCGTTATTAAGTAACCAAGTTTTACCAACAAACCATTTTAACCACAACATGCTTAAAAAATATATCATATACCTGTTTCTGTTCATCGCAGCGCTTACCAAGGTGAGCGCTCAAGATGACAATCCATTCATCACTTATGATGTACCTTCTCAGAACCTATTGAAATTCAACAGATTCTTACTGAATCCTACATTTTCAACAGTTAGGGAGGATAAATCATATATCAACTTATTACACAGAAATCAATCGGCTACCTTTAACGATAACAACCAAACTTATTTCTTGAGTTATAGTGGTCGTATGAGTGATAGAACGGGTTTAGGTCTTAGCTTATATTCACAACAATCTGGAGCTATATCTAACTATGGTATTTTAGCAAACTATGCATATGGAATTAAATTAAGTGATAAAAGTAACTTTACATTTGGAGCCAACTTTTCTTATTATAGGAGTGGCTATGACAGTAGTAGAGGAAATACCGTAGATCCTGATGATCCTTTATTAAGTGGGTTGCAGAATAGTAATTTAATTTCTTTTCAACCCGGTTTTAACCTTTCTTATGGTAGGTTTGACTTTGGAGTATTTGCAGAAAACTTATTTGATTATAATATTAAAACCAATGAATCTGTCACTGAGTTTGGTGCTAAAACATATTCTGGTCACTTACAATATACCTATCCTTTCGATTCTGGCGATGGTGTTTTAGAAGGTGCGCGTTTAATGCCTTTATTACGCGTAAAAAAAGGTGGAGAAAAATATGAGGTTGCCGGGAAAGACTTTATTCTTGGCGGAAGTTTAATCTTAGATTTACCCAAACTAGGTTGGGCACAAGCAGGCTATGATAGCTACTATGGTGCAGCTGCAGGTATTGGTTTTAACTTAAATAAAAGAATTTCTATTGGTTATACGATGGAGAAGGGGCTATCTAATACTTTTAATGATTTTGGCCTTACTCACGAAATATCTTTTGCCTATTCTATTACTCCTAATCTTACAGAAGATAGAGTATTGTTAGAAGATTCTGATGAGTTAGCAGATATAGAGGAATTGAAAAAAGATGTAGAATCTCTTACTTCAAGAGATGAAGAAATAGAGAAATTAAAAGCAGCATTATCAGAAAACGATGAAATTGTGGCAGAACTTATGTTTCGTCAAGATTCTATTGAAGCTAGCAGAAATAGTGATTTAGAGCGTCGTTTTGATATGGTAATGCGTATGGTACGTAGAGAAACCAATGGTGAAAATCCTGATTTAGAGGAAAAAGCAAAACAACTTTACTTATTAAATAACTTAAAAGAAAGAGACGCTACGCAAGTAGCTTCAAATACTACCGATGCCGAAACCGATCCTACGGTACGGACCGACGGTACCGACAAATACAATAATCCAAATGGTATAATTAATCCTTCTCAAGGGAAAGATACAGATGCTTTCGTACAAAACATTAAAAATTCTGTTGATACTACTAATAATGGTACAACAACCGGAACTTCTGGAACAACAGGATCAGCGGGAACAAACGGAAGCAACACGGTAACAGATGCTACCGCTTCAAATACTACGAGTGCAACAAATGGAAACATAAAAACGCCTAAGCAAACCCAGACTACAGATGCAATTGCAAAGACCGATTATATAAAGACTCCTAAAACGAGTACCGCACAATCTGGGCAAACCAAAGATGCTTTTACAGAAATTGCTAAAAAGAATAATATTAAAAGTAGAAAGTTTAGAAACCTAGAAGGCGTAAATGATGGTTACTATGTTGTTGCTAATGTTTATAAAAGCGAACATTACATGAACAAGTTTATAGACGAACTTAAAGCCAAAGGGATTAATGCAGATTATTTTGAAAATAAAAACAACGGTTTAAAGTATGTGTACTTAATTCATGAAGATTCTTGGGACAATGCACTAAGCTCTTACAAGTATGAAAAAGAAGCGAATTACACGGGCGATTTATGGATCATGAATGTAGATAATGCTAATTATACAGATACGGCTTATGCAAACAACTCCACTAGATTAAAAGAAAAATCGGCAAAATACAATAGTGTTAATTTAAGAAAGAATGTCATAGAGAAAGATAATGTTGCAGCTACGGGAACGCCAGCCTATAAAAAATATAATTTAAATGGGGTAGATGGGGGTTATTACATTATCGCCAATGTTTTTGCCAGTCCTAAAAACGCTAATAATTTTGTGAAACTTTTAAATTCAAAAGGCTTAAATGCAAGTTACTTTATCAACCCAGAAAACAATTATCGTTACGTTTACCTTAAGAAACATGGTTCTTGGAATAATGCTTTAATGTCTTATTATTCAAAAATAAATAATGCATACGACCAAAAAATGTGGATCATGAAAGTAAGTTCGGGCTTACTTACATAATAACACAAAACAAAAATATATAAAGGCTTTCAGGTTAATTCTGAAGGCCTTTTTCTGTGTTATCAACTTTCAAAAAACATCACTTTTGGTGGCCAAATGGCTTAAAAATTCAAAGCATTAAAATTATGGCTAGAAAGTAGGTTAAAATCAGGGAGACCATCGATAAAATGCAGTACACCACATAAAAATAACAAGCCACAACAATAAATTCATCAACATATCAATTTATATCATATTTGTTATGCAGACCCTTTAGTTGCGCGTAAAAACGTGATTATTAGCAGATTTCAATCCATTTAAACGTGTATTGATCAATTATATACCAAACTAAATAACAAATGAAAACTTTGTTTCAAAGAAAATCTTTAATACTACTAGCACTCTTAAGTTTTGCTGGTGCGACCCAATTTGGATACAGTCAGGAGTATACGCCTTTTACAAGAACGTATCCGTCTGGTGATAACTTTAGGTATCAAAATAATATTAAAGGTGATTTAATCTTTATTGCCAATAATATCGTGAATAGAGATGGTGGTACAAATGCCACAGAACCAGAAGATGCCTACAATAATCAAAATTTACGTGTAAACTCAAATCCGCCTTCAAATTATTACAATACAGAAACAGGTGGTTTTTATAATTACAATGATTTTAAAGACATGCAATATATAGATGTTGATAACGACACATCAACATTTAGTTCTAGTTCTGCAAGTTTAGATTTTCCAGAAGTTGATTGTAATTTAATACGTTATGCTGCTCTATATTGGTCTGCAACGTACCCTAGTGAACAAGCCAGCCAAACTTTAGGCACCAATAGACAAAACGATTTTAACAGCGTTAAACTAAAGATTCCTGGGGGCTCTTATGTAGACATTACAGCTGACGAAGTTTTATATGATGGTTTTACTGCTGCAGACAATCAAAATCGGGATAATAGTCCGTATGCATGTTACGCAGAAATAACCGACTTATTAACACCTATGGCAGACCCAACAGGAGAATATACTGTAGCGAATGTCCGTTCCGTAACAGGATCATTATCTGGGGGTGCTGCAGGAGGTTGGACCTTAGTAATCGTTTATGAAAACCCAACACTTAGTGGTAAATTAATTACCACTTTTGATGGTTTTGCTAGAGTCAACTCAGGAAACCCTAATGTAGATATTAACTATTCTGGTTTTAAAACCATTCCTTCAGGACCTGTAAATGCAAATATTGGTGCTGCTGCTTTAGAAGGCGATTATTCCATTACGGGAGATAGACTTAGAATTAGAGAAAAAACAAGTGATCCTTTTACAACAATTAGTAACGGAGCCAACCCTTCCAATAACTTTTTTAATAGTAATATTTCTTCAAACGGAACTGTAACTACCAACAGAAATCCTAATAGTATAAATACCTTAGGGTACGATACCGATATTTTTAAATTAACCAATAGTGGTAACTCCATTATTGATAATGATGCCACCCAAGCAACGTTTAGATTTACCTCTAATGGTGATCAATATTATCCATTCTTCAACTCGTTCAATATTGAAATTATTGAACCTAAAATTATCCTTGAGAAAAAGGTAACCAATTTAGCAGAAACTGTAGATTTAACAGGCTCCGGAGTTAATTTAGGAGACAATCTTAAGTACATATTATCTTTTGAAAATGTAGGGAATGATGATGCTACTAGCTATACCATTCGCGATGTTTTACCTCAAAATGTTACTTTAAATGAAGCCGCTTTGTCCGCATCTGGAAACTTACCTCCAGGAGTTACGTATATTTTTGATGCTGCCACACGAACTATAGTATTTACCATACCAGATAATTTAGTGGTAGAAGGAGCTCCAGTAGCGTCTATACGGATGCAGGTTAAAGTTGCAGAAAACTGCTTTGATTTTGTAAATGCATGTACCAACCAAATTCAGAATTTAGCGTATTCAACCTATCAAGGTGTAGATAATGATAATGTCATTACAGATGATCCAAGTGTTACAGATTTTGATTCTTGTGGGTTTATTACTCCAGGTGCCACCAACTTTTTACTAGATGATTTATCTGATTGTGACTTTTCTAGAACCGTACAACTTTGTGGTGATAATGTGTTATTAGATGCCGGAGATAATTTTGATGATTACATTTGGTATCGTGATATTAACGAGAATAATGTCATAGATTTAGGGGTAGATACTGTTTTAAATGATGGGAACCCTGATGGAGATTTAAGTACTTTAACCGTTACAGAACCAGGAATTTATATTGTAGATAAAATTGTTGCAGATCCTTGTAAAGGCTTTCAAGAAATTATTACGGTAGAGTTTTTTGGAACCACACAAACAAATCCAATCATTGACTTTTTCAACGATAGAAATGGCGATGCAGATATCACAAATGATATTCAAGGAGAAATATTACGATGTTCTATTGATGGTGAATATCTAGCCAATATCTTCTTATGTGGATCTACAGATACCGAGCTTATACAAGTCAACATTCCAGATGCGGTAAGTTTAGAGTGGCAGGAACTAAATTCTAGCTGTACCTCTTCAGATCCTTCTTGTCCTAATAAAGGAAATAGCTGTTATTCAACAGTTGCAACAGGAAATGCATTTACTTTAACAGATACAGGAGATTATAGATTAGTAATCAACTATTTAAACGGGTGTTCTAGTCGCTATTATTTTAGTGCTTTTAAGAATGATTTACCTGTTAACACAACATCCACAGATATTTTTTGTGATACAGATGGCAATATTACGGTAACAAACTTAGGCTCAGGATACGGTTTTGAATTAATTAATTTAGATACCAATAGCATACAAGTACCTTTTAGTGCTAATAATGGCAATAGCTTTGATATTGCTGTAGCTGGTAATTATAGAGTAGACATCCGCCAATTAGATGCTTCTGGAAATCCAATTGCAAATTCTTGTGAGTTTCAATCTCAGGAAATAGGAATTAGAGACCGGGACTTTACGGTCAACTTATCTACCACACCTGAAAACTGTTATGCCTTAGGAACGATAACCATTCAAACCTTAAATGTAAGAGCTAATTATAGCTATGACTTAAGGTTTAATGATGGAACAACACATGCTTATGGAACAGGAACACGAGTAAATCTTGTCACTGCAGAGACCACCAATAATTATACTTTCAACAATTTAAATCCTGATGATTATACCGTAATTGTTACTACCCAAGATGGGTGTACGAGTACACAAAATATAACCGTAACCAAAATTGATGATTTAAGATTAACTGCTGCTTTAACTGCAAATATTGGCTGTACTGCTGGTACTATAACGCTAACGCCTCAAGGCGGATTCCCGAACCCTGAATATAGTTATGCTATTTGGAGTGTTAATGGAGTAGATTTGTATAGCACCTTAGGCGATGTACCTGCATCTGAATATACAACAGATCCAATATTTAAATTTGGATATAGAGACACAGATGATGATGGCATAGATGAATATTTTGCGGGCGAAGAAGGTACGTATGAATTTATTGTTGTAGATGCTAACAACTGCTTTATAGCTTCCAATAGTGTTACCATAGAGGACCTTGGTAATATGACCATTGGTATTACAGATGATTTTCCTGTAACGTGCAGCGGGAATAATGACGCGAGTATCACGATAACTACCACAAATGGAGTGGGACCTTTTCAATACAGTATTGATGCAGGAGCTACTTACCAAGATACAGCGTCATTTGTAGGACTTGCCGCAGGAACGTATGATATTGTTGTATCTGATGATTCTGGCTGTACTGTAACCACTACACATACTATAACCGAAACCGCAACCTTATCTGCTTCTGCTGGTGTATCAAGAGATGTAACTTGTGATCCTGCCGGAGCAGAAGTACGTATTACCAATGTTGTTGGTGGTCAAGCGCCATACACTTACAGTTTTAATGGTGGAACAACTTTCGGTACCGCAAGTACTGCTATACTTCCTCCAGGAAATTATAATACTGTAGTAGTAAAAGATGCTCTTGGCTGTGAGTTTGCAATGGATGTTTACGTAGAAGATTATCCTGTAGAACCTGTAATAACTCCAGTCGTAGATTACAATTGCGATGGTTCAGGGAACATAACTGTAAACTCAGATATTAGTACGTATAATTATACCTACGCTATAGATGGTGTGTTAAATACTCCAGATGCTGACTTAAATATTTTCTCAGACATAGCTGCAGGTACTTATAAAATCACTACAAATTATACCTCTCAAACTCCGCCAACGCCGAGCTTATTATTGGTAGAAAATTTTGGCTCAGGTTCAACCACTTCTAGCACAAATACTGTTGGGTACACATACGAAAATCAAACGGGAAATGCACCAGGAGATAGTAATAGTAATATTGATGACTATGAATATACAGTAACAAGTCAGCTTGTTGCTCCTTACGGTTCATGGATTAACCCAATAGACCATACTACTGGTACCAGAACAGGTAATGGCCGTTATTTAGTTATTAACGTTGGTACACCAGCTACAGGACAAGTAATTTACACAAAAACCATAAATGATATTATTCCAAACCAACCTTTAAGAGTTTCCTTATGGATACTAAACCTCTTGAAAAGTACTAGTTCTGGATTGGATCCTAACCTAATAATTGAAGTACAAGAAACGGGTACTGGAACTCCTGTCCAAACCATATATACTGGAGATATCGCTAAAAATACCGGCGCGAGTGATTGGACTGAATTTTCAGTAGATCTAAATCCAGGAAGTAATACCACATTAGAATTTGTTATAAGAACAGATAAAGTGGGTAATGATGGTAATGATGTTGCTATTGATGATATAGAAATTTTTCAAATACCAGAGGTTTGTGAATTATTTGTAGAAAACTTAGTAACTGTCGAGGATGATAGAGCTTTTGAAGCCAATTACTTATCTTCTACCAACGTAACATGTTTTGGAGATACCAACGGTACCATCACATTTGAAGTAGTAAATTTTGATCCTACTACTGGATTTGAGTACACTACAGATGGTGTAAATTATACCACATCGTTAGTTTCTCCTGTAACCACACCACAAGTATTGGGTGCTGGTGTAGCCACTATTGATATTAGAAAAGTAGATGATGTTACGTGTGTTCAGCAAATAACAAGAACAATTACACAACCAAGCGCTGTGAATACCACAGCTGTTATATCCAATCCTTTTACCTGCTCAAACACCGGAGCCACTATATCTGCAAATGCAACAGGAGGTACTCCAACTTATTTATACCAATTAGAAGATACCGCAGGAACAATTATAGGAACTTATGATTATGCGACCAACGGTGCTAATAAAATATTTACCAATGTTACCGCAGGTGATTATATCGTTAGAGCAAGAGATAATAGTGGTTGTGAAGATCCTATAAATACTGCAATTACAATTACAGCACCAACAGCATTAACGTTTACAGCAACACCTTCTGTATGTTATTCTGGCGCTAGTGATGGTACTATCACTGTAAATGCATCCGGAGGTAATGGCGGCTTATTATTTAGTATTAATAACGGCCCGTTTGTAGCACCAACACCTACCACAGCAAGTTCATATGTATTTAACAACTTAGCTTCTGGTACGTATATCATCAATGTAAAAGATGAATTAGGGTGTACAACCACTCCTCAAAATATTACAATTGCACCAGAACTAAGTGTTACCGCTTCTGCAAATGCTATTACTACGTGTGGTACAAGTACCGATATTACTATTACCGCTACGGGTGGTGATGCTAATTATGTCTATGCTATTGTAGCAGATGGTGTAACTCCTCTAGCTAGTGATTTTACTATAACTAATCCTATCGCTATTGCTGCAGCAGGTGATTATGATGTGTATGTACGTGATCATGCAGGCGCAACAGGATTCTGTTTTGATATGTTTGATATTACCATCATCAAAAATGCACCGATTGCCATCACAGAAACACTAACAGATGTTACTTGTTTTGGTGGGAATGATGGCGCTATTGCTTTAGCAGTAACTGGTGGGAATGCACCGTATCGTTATAGTATTGATAATGGAACTTCTTATCAGACAATATCTTCAAACTTTCCAAATTTAGCAGCTGGAACCTATCAAGTGCTAGTTCAAGATGCCGATTTATGTACACAGCCTTTAAGTGTTGTAATAAACGAACCGAATGCAATTACTGCAGAAGCCGTTCAAACAAAAGACTATACCTGTTTGCCTGCTGGTGAAGCAGAAATTACCGTAGGAAGCATAACTCCAACTGCTGGTGGTTCTGGTAATTACCAATACAGTATTAATGGAGGAACTTGGACTGCTTCAACTACCGGTGGAACTGTATTTACAGGATTAACCGATGGAACTTATACCATTCGTGTAAGAGATGCAGCAGCAACCACCTGTGTTGTTACTTTAAGTGATGTTATTATTGATCCATTACCTATTGCACCAGCATTAACAAGTAGTGTAACTTACAACTGTGAGGGAACAGGAAATATAACCATCAGTCCTTTTGATGCTTCTTATACCTATTCCATTGATGGAGCAGCACCACAAACAGGAGCTACAGCAAATGTATTTAATACTATTGCAGCAGGAAACCATACCATTGAAGTAAACTACGGAAACGAGTGTACCACGCAAATTATAGTCAATGTAGCTAGCGGCAGAGCTTTTACAGCTTCTATCTCTACACCCATAAATATCAACTGTTTTGGAGAAAGTAATGGAGGATTTACCATTAATGCTTCTAATTTTGGAACAGGTGGATTTGAGTATTCTTTAGACGGTACCAATTTTGTAGGTCCGTTTACAAGCGCTGAATCCGTTACCGGTTTAACTGCTCAAAACTATTCAATTACCGTTAGAGATGTAAGTAGTCCAACAACTTGTACTATTCCTTTAACACAAAATCTTACACAGCCTAATGCGATTACAGCAACTGCTAGCATAACAACACCGTTTACTTGTGCTAATACGGGTGCAACAATTACAGCAGTAGCAAATGGAGGTACTCCAACATATACCTATCAATTAGAAACTAATGTAGGAGCCATAATCAGAGCATACCAACCTACAGCTACATTTAACAATGTACCAGCAAATGCTAGTGGTGAAAATTATGTGGTACGTATCTTAGATAGTAGAAACTGTACCAATGTAACCTTACCAGCAGTAACCGTAGAGGCTCCAGAAGTACCTACGTTTACGGCAACTCCTACAGCTTGTTATTCAGGTGCTAGTGATGGTGAAATAGTAGTTGATGTAACTGGTGGTAATGGAAATTTAGTTTTCAGTATTGATAACGGTCCGTTTGTAGCACCAACACCTACTACGGCTTTTACTTATACGTTTACCAATTTAGCTTCAGGAGATCATATCATAAATATTCAAGATGGATACGGTTGTTCTGCTGCAACGCAAACTATTACCATTAATCCAGAACTAAGTGTTACCGCTTCTGCAAATGCTATTACTACGTGTGGTACAAGTACCGATGTTACTATTACCGCTACGGGTGGTGATGCTAATTATGTCTATGCTATTGTAGCAGATGGTGTAACTCCTCTAGCTAGTGATTTTACTATAACTAATCCTATCGCTATTGCTGCAGCAGGTGATTATGATGTATATGTACGTGATCATGCAGGCGCAACAGGATTCTGTTTTGATATGTTTGATATTACCATCATCAAAAATGCACCGATTGCCATCACAGAAACACTAACAGATGTTACTTGTTTTGGTGGGAATGATGGCGCTATTGCTTTAGCAGTAACTGGTGGGAATGCACCGTATCGTTATAGTATTGATAATGGAACTTCTTATCAGACAATATCTTCAAACTTTCCAAATTTAGCAGCTGGAACCTATCAAGTGCTAGTTCAAGATGCCGATTTATGTACACAGCCTTTAAGTGTTGTAATAAACGAACCGAATGCAATTACTGCAGAAGCCGTTCAAACAAAAGACTATACCTGTTTGCCTGCTGGTGAAGCAGAAATTACCGTAGGAAGCATAACTCCAACTGCTGGTGGTTCTGGTAATTACCAATACAGTATTAATGGAGGAACTTGGACTGCTTCAACTACCGGTGGAACTGTATTTACAGGGTTAACCGATGGAACTTATACCATTCGTGTAAGAGATGCAGCAGCAACCACCTGTGTTGTTACTTTAAGTGATGTTATTATTGATCCATTACCTATTGCACCAACATTAACAAGTAGTGTAACTTACAACTGTGAGGGAACAGGAAATATAACCATCAGTCCTTTTGATGCTTCTTATACCTATTCCATTGATGGAGCAACACCACAAACAGGAGCTACAGCAAATGTATTTAATACTATTGCAGCAGGAAACCATACCATTGAAGTAAACTACGGAAACGAGTGTACCACGCAAATTATAGTCAATGTAGCTAGCGGTAGAGCTTTTACAGCTTCTATCTCTACACCCATAAATATCAACTGTTTTGGAGAAAGTAATGGAGCATTTACCATTAATGCTTCTAATTTTGGAACAGCAGGTTTTGAATATTCTTTAGACGGTACCAATTTTGTAGGTCCGTTTACAAGCGCTGAAACCGTAACCGGTTTAACTGCTCAAAACTATTCAATTACCGTTAGAGATTTTAATAGTCCAACAACATGTACTATTCCTTTAACACAAAACCTTACACAGCCTAATGCGATTACAGCAACTGCTAGTATAACAACACCGTTTACGTGTGCTAATACAGGTGCAACAATTACAGCAGTAGCGAATGGAGGTACTCCAACATATACCTATCAATTAGAAACTAATTCTGGGTCAGTAATCAGAGGCTACCAACCTACAGCTACATTTAACAATGTACCGGCAAATGCTAGTGGTGAAAATTATGTAGTACGTATCTTAGATAGTAGAAACTGTACCAATGTAACCTTACCAGCAGTAACCGTAGATGCTCCAGAAGTACCTACATTTACGACAACTCCTACTGCCTGTTATTCAGGTGCCAATGACGGTACCATACAAGTAGATATAACTTCTATACCAGGGAATGAAAATTTCCAATTTAGTATCAATGGCGGGGCATGGATTACTCCTTCTCCAGTGAGTGCAACAACTTATACCTTTACAGGTTTAGCGAATGGATCGTATACCATTGATGTAAAAGATGGTTATGGTTGTGATGCACTACAAGAAACAGTGGTATTGAGTCCACAATTAGTAGTAACCACAACTGTTGTAGATGTTAGTTCATGTAATGACGGTAGTATTACCGTAAATGCTACGGGTGGTAATGGAACATTAGTATATGCTATCGTTCCTGCCAATACAGATCCTACTGGATTATATACCACAACAAATAACTTAACGGTAACCAATGCTATGGCAACGGCTAATCCTGCTGGTTATGATGTGTATGTGCTTGATAATAATGGTGTAAGTTCTTTATGCTCGTATACCGAAGAAGATATCATCGTCAATACGGCAGCCACATTAACTATTTCTGGAACGCCAACCGATCCTGAATGTTATGATGGATTAGGGTCTATTGATGCTCTTGCTGCTGGTGGAAACATGCCATATACTTATGCCTTAACAGATTTATCTCCGGCAGATGGTATTGATTACAGTGTAAGTTATTCAAACATCAATACAACAACAAACGCCTTTAGCGGAATTGGAGTTGGTGATTATGAAATTACGATAACCGATGCTAATGGGTGCGCTGTTACTTCAGCTACAATAACCATCAACAATGCGGTAGAAATTACAGCAGATATTGCACCTATACTACCAGCAGATTGTGTGGGTTCTTCACCAAACGATTATGGTTTCGAATTTCAAAACTTAATAACACCTACCGCTACACTGGTGGAATATAGCTTTGATAATGGAAGCACGTGGAATACGGATGGCGTGGAACAAAGAAATTTGGCTTCAGGAACAACCGTATACCCATCAATAAGAGTAACATTAGCTAGTGGAACAATATGTCAAAAAGATTTCCCTAGATACATCATTCCGTATCCGTTAGATGATTTAGATATTAGTATTAGTGCTATTGTCGTAGATTGTAATGATTTGCAAGTTACGGTTCAAGGTACTGCAGGATCTGCTCCATATGAGTATGCCTATTCTGAAGATCCATCAACATTTAACCCTGCAACTGCAACATGGGTTCCAGGATCTAGTACTCAAATTATAGCAACTGTACCAACACCAGTAACTCCAGGTCATGGAAATTATACTTGGTTAGGATTAACACCTGGCAGAACGTATGTATTCTATGTACGAGATGCAACTGGTTGTGTACGTCAAAGTCTTGAAAATGTAAATGATTTAGTGGCACCATTGCCAATTGATATTTCTATTGCTTCTTCTCCAACTTGTTTTGGAGCATCAACTGGTGAAATTACGTATACCTTAAACCCTAGTACACCTAACACGCATATGCGTTGGGAATTCTATGAATTAGGAAATCCAACTCCAATTGAAGTAAGTGGTGGTGGTGCAGTAGCTGCTAATATTATCTATAATAATACCATCACCCTAAGTACTCTTCCACAAGGAGAATATTATATAGAGGTGCAACAATCTGATGGAACTACAGATTCTTGTAGAGGTGGTAGTGAAAATGTTTTAATAGATCAACTGAGAGAATTAACTGCAACCGCTACACCAACAAGAGATATTTCTTGTAATTTACCTGGTTTAATTACGGTAAGCAACATTACTGGAGGCGGTGGAGCTCCATATACTTTTGATGTAACTGGTCCTGCTGGATTTACAGCGGTAACTGGCTTAACAAGTAATCCAATACAAATACCTGTAAATTCTCCTGCTGGAGATTATACTGTAACCTTAAATGATCAGTATGGATGTCCGGTAACATTAGCTCCTGTTACTCTAGGATTATCTCCTAATCCAACAATTGCTGTAACACAAGATAATTGTGCTGCCCCAATAAGCATTATAGCTACAGGGACTTCAGCTGCTGGAAATTTACGTTATGCTATTGTTGCTGCAGGTGATCCTATGCCAACAAACTATTTAGATAATAATGGTTTATTTACCAATGTTACTCCTGGAACCTATGATGTTTATGTAATTGATGGTAATGGTTGTACCGAAGTAGAGCCTGCCTATATTGTAAACCCTGTGTTATCGGCGAAAGCAGAATTAACGAAATTACTAGATTGTACCGGCACGCCTGATGCAACTATTACGATAGAAGCTTTAACAGGTTCAGGAAATTATGACTATTCCATTTCAGGTGCGGCAACAGTTACGCAAACCACTTTAACAAGTCCGTTTGCTTACGATGCCTCTGTAGCTGGTGATTATGTAATTACTATTTATGATACCGCAACGCCTAATAGTACTAATTGTAATAGAGTCTTTACAGTAAATGTTCCTGTTAGAGTGGAACCAGTAATCAATGCAACAGCTGCTACCCCAATAACGTGTATTGGTGATAATGATGGTACTATAACCATTAGCGCAGTAGATAATGGAACAGGGCCTTATACTTTTGAAATTACCGCTTTAGATGGTGTTGCAACGAGTATAACACCAACAAGCTTTACAAATACCACAGCAGAATTTACAGGACTTGTTCCAACAACAACTGCAGATGGGTACGTGGTAACCGTTACAGGTGATGCTACGACAAATGCTTGTACCACAGATAGCGCTGCTATATTAATTGCAGAACCTGCAGCCGTGGTCGTAACTATTGATCCATTGGTAGATGTAGTACAGTTTACTTGTACACCAAGTACAAATACCGAAAACAATGCAAGTATTACGGTTAATTCAGTAACTGGTGGTTCTAACAATTTTGTACGTTACGTATTTGTAAATGATGCTACTCCTGGTACACCAGTACAAGATGGTAGCAATGCATCGTATATTGAAACCAATAGAGCAGGAGGTACTTATACCATTTCTGTTTATGATGATAACGGATGTATTGGAACTGCAGCAGCAACTATTGATGCTTTTGATGAGTTATTAACTGCTGATGCTATTATTTCTAGCGCTATTACGTGTAGTCCTGGAAATGATGGAGAAGTAACTATTAATGTTACCTCAACCACCAACGACGTTTCTAAATTTGAATATAGTATAGACAATGGTGCCACATGGCAAACGAGTATTTCTCATACCAATCCAGAAATATTTATAGGATTAGGCGTGGGTACGCATAACTTCTTAGTAAGGCATACGGATACCGATTGTGAGCTATTTACATCCATAAACATAACAGATCCAAATACATTTACCATAGCTACTCCAGTAACTACAGATGTAATATGTGTGGGAACTGCAACAGGAACGGCAACGTTTACAGTCGCTGATGCTACGTATACAGGTACCTATTCTTGGGAAGTATTTGATGATAATGGTACCCCTACAAACTATTTAGATGATACCTCAGTGCAAACAGGTACTTCTGCAGATTTCACAGCAATAGCTTTACTTGCTGGTGGATACTATGTAACCTTCTCTCAAGATGGCGTGCCTACTTGTGATAATAGAGAGCCATTTAGTATTGCAGAACCTACAAATACTTTAGCAGCAGGTACTCCTATTGCATCGCCTATTACTTGTGTCCCAGGTAGCGATGGTAGTATTGAAATAGTTAATGTTACTGGCGGATGGGGTGGCTATGCGTACTATGTAAGTACTACAGCCAATCCAGATCCAACAGATGCAAGCAACTATGTGGCTACTCCTAAGTTTGAAAACTTAACAGCAGGTACTTATGAAATTTGGGTGATTGATAGTCGTGGTTGTTCTTTACAATTAGCAGACATCACTTTAAGTGTACCAACTGCGATTACGGCAGACCTGCAATTAAACAATGAAAACTGTTCTAATTTTGAAGGAGAAGTACAAGTAATTAACCAAGCAGGTGGTCAAGGAACTAACTATAGCTACCAATTACAACGTTTTGATGGTACTGCTTATGTAAACGTAAGACCTATACAAACTACAGCTACCTTTAGCAACTTAGGAGCTGGAGAATATCAAGTAATCGTTAGTGATCAATGGGGTTGTTTTGCTCCAACTGCAAATGCTATTACACTATACGAAGAAATGGTGCCTTTAGCTACTATTGTCAAAGCTATCGATTGTACGGTAGATCCTGGTGGACAAATCACCATATCACAAACAGGAGGTAACGGACCTTTTAACTATACAGGAACATTCCCTGACGGAACACCTTTAACAGCAAATACAGACGGAATCTTCTCTGCTCTAACACAGAACGGAACCTATTCTTTCACCATAACAGATGCAACATTATGTTCTGTAGCTATTAGTCAAACACTAGAAGCTGCCGTTCTTCCTGCAACACCAACTATTGATGCCTTTACCAACGTAACGTGTTTCAATGCAGCAGACGGAACCATCTCTGTAAGTATTATAAATAATGGTTTTGATCCGTATACTTTCCAAATTACAAGTATGGACGGTGCCGTAGCCACGATTAATCCAACAAGCACAACTAATACAAGTGCTGTATTTACAGGATTAGCAAATACTACAGGAACAGGATATGAAATTACAGTAACTGCTGCAAATAGTTGTACAACAACAGTAACACAAACCATAGCACAACCTGCCATATTAGATGTGCCAGCACCAACTATTACGCAATTTGTTTGTGCTACAGGAAATGCAGATACTAATGCAACTATAGATCTTACCGGATTAGTAACTGGTGGTTCTAGTAACTATGTGCGTTACGTCTTTGTAAATGATGCTACTTCTGGTACACCAGTACAAGATGGTAGCAATGCACTATATACCGAAACAAATAGAGCTGGTGGTACCTATACCATTACAGTGTATGATGATATGGGTTGCTCAGATACAACCACAGCAACTATTAATGCTTTTGACGAATTATTAACTCCAACTATTACTACTGATGAAGCAATATCATGTGTAAATGCTGGTGAAGATATTACTATTAATGCTTTTGGTTCTTTAACCGATTCTAGTACGCCTGCTGGTCTTGCGAACTATGAATTTAGAGAATTACCAAATGCCTTTGGGACGTCCAATGTGTTTACTGATCTAGCCATTGGAAATCATGTTTTTGAAGTAAGAAACATAAACACCAATTGTGTGGTTACTATTTCTCATACTATAGAAAATCCAAATACATTTACCATAGCTACTCCAGTAACTACAGATGTAATATGTGTGGGAACTGCAACAGGAACGGCAACGTTTACAGTCGCTGATGCTACGTATACAGGTACCTATTCTTGGGAAGTATTTGATGATAATGGTACCCCTACAAACTATTTAGATGATACCTCAGTGCAAACAGGTACTTCTGCAGATTTCACAGCAATAGCTTTACTTGCTGGTGGATACTATGTAACCTTCTCTCAAGATGGCGTGCCTACTTGTGATAATAGAGAGCCATTTAGTATTGCAGAACCTACAAATGCTTTAGCGGCAGGTACTCCTATTGCATCGCCTATTACTTGTGTCCCAGGTAGCGATGGTAGTATTGAAATAGTTAATGTTACTGGCGGATGGGGTGGCTATGCGTACTATGTAAGTACTACAGCCAATCCAGATCCAACAGATGCAAGCAACTATGTAGCTACTCCTAAGTTTGAAAACTTAACAGCAGGTACTTATGAAATTTGGGTGATTGATAGTCGTGGTTGTTCTTTACAATTAGCAGACATCACTTTAAATGTACCAACTGCGATTACGGCAGACCTGCAATTAAACAATGAAAACTGTTCTAATTTTGAAGGAGAAGTACAAGTAATTAACCAAGCAGGTGGTCAAGGAACTAACTATAGCTACCAATTACAACGTTTTGATGGTACTGCTTATGTAAACGTAAGACCTATACAAACTACAGCTACCTTTAGCAACTTAGGAGCTGGAGAATATCAAGTAATCGTTAGTGATCAATGGGGTTGTTTTGCTCCAACTGCAAATGCTATTACACTATACGAAGAAATGGTGCCTTTAGCTACTATTGTCAAAGCTATCGATTGTACGGTAGATCCTGGTGGACAAATCACCATATCACAAACAGGGGGTAACGGACCTTTTAACTATACAGGAACATTCCCTGACGGAACACCTTTAACAGCAAATACAGACGGAATCTTCTCTGCTCTAACACAGAACGGAACCTATTCTTTCACCATAACAGATGCAACTCTATGTTCTGTAGCTATTAGTCAAACACTAGAAGCTGCCGTTCTTCCTGCAACACCAACTATTGATGCCTTTACCAACGTAACGTGCTTCAATGCAGCAGACGGAACCATCTCTGTAAGTATCTTGGCAAATGGTTTTGATCCGTATACTTTCCAAATTACAAGTATGGATGGTGCAGTAGCTACGATTAATCCAACAAGCACAACCAATACTAGTGCTGTATTTACAGGATTAGCCAATACTACAGGAACAGGATATGAAATTACGGTGACAGGTACCAATAGCTGTACAACAACAATTACACAAACCATAGCACAACCTGCGGCTGCATTAGCTGCTGGAACGCCAACAGTATCTCAGTTTGATTGTACTACTGGAAACACAACGAACTATGCAACTATAGATCTTACCGGATTAGTAACTGGTGGTTCTGGTAACTATGTACGTTACGTTTTTGTAAATGATGCTACTCCTGGTACACCAGTACAAGATGGCAGCAATGCAGAATACACAGAAACGAACTTAGCGGGTGGTAATTATACCATTACGGTGTATGATGATATGGGTTGTTCAGATATAACCACAGCAACGATCACTCCTTTTGTAGGAATAAATACGCCTACAGTAGTTATAGATAATACCGTAACCTGTAACGGTAATGATGAAGATATTACAGTAGGTGTGACCATCACACCAGCAACTGCATTACCTAATTTAACCTATGTGGTTTCCAGTGCTAACGGATATACTCAAACTGTAAATTCTACAAACAGTTCAGAACAGTTTACGGGATTAGGAATAGGAAACTATACCATTACAGTTACCAATAATGATACAGGATGTTTTGTAAGCACAACACATAGTGTAAAAGATCCTAAAGTTATAGAAGTAACTGCGGTAAAAGTTACCGATGAAACCTGTATCAATGATGGTGTAAATGGTGGTAGCTTTAACGTTACTATAGCCAACTATACAGGAGGCTATGATTACCAAGTATTCTTAAGTAATGGCACTGCATATTCTGGAATTTTATCAGGAAATACAGGTACCGCACTTGTTATTGATGATTTACCAGGAGGTAGTTATTATGTACAGGTTACAGAAACAGATGCTACAAGTACCTTATGTGCTGATAATTCTAACGTAGTTACAATCAACGCACCTGAATTTCCTATTACAGCAGTAGTTAGTGAACAAGCTAATGTAAGTTGTGATAATGATAGGGGTAGTATTTTAGTAGATCCTTCAGGAGGAAAAGGGCCTTACACAATTACGATAGCTTCTGCTACACAAACATTTACACAAGTAGGTGTACAGGCGTATATCTTCACAGGCTTATCTGCTGGTAATTTTGCAATTACTATTACCGATGCCCTTGGTTGTGTTAATGATACCTATTCTCAAACACTAGTGCAACCAGCACCATTAGTAGCAGCCATTTCTGCAGATATTGCTTTGGAGTGTTATGGTGATGATACTGGTTTTGTAACTGCTACAGTTACTTCTGGCGGACTTGGAACTTTACAATATCGATTAAATACTTACGATCCAACAGGAACTATAATTGTAACCACTTCTGCAGCGCAGACGTCAAATACATTCTTAGGATTATTCTCAGGATTGTACAGCATATCTGTTTCTGATACAGTAAGATGTTTTACAGAAACACCTATTGCAACCATTACAGATCCTGTAGATGTTTTTGGTTCATTGACCATGACACAATCTATCACATGTGTTGATGATTTAGAATTATTATTAACAGCAAATGGAGGAACTGCACCGTACAGTTTCAGTACAGACGGTACTACGTTTACTGCCTTTAATAATGGTAATGAACATATTTTTAATGCCCTACCTTCTGGTAACGCAGGTGCAGGAACGTATAGATACTATGTACAAGATTCATTTAACTGTACCTCAACACTTTCTAATGAAATACAAGCAGATCCTGTAGCGCCAATTACTATCGCTGTAGATGAAACTGCTGCAACAATTAGTTGTAATGGTGATAGTTCTGCACAGTTAATTGCTAGAGCAAGTGGTGGACTAGGAAATTATTTCTATGAATTATTAGATAGTCCAGCAAGTACCACACCGCTACAGGGACCTAATACTAATGGAATCTTTAGAAACTTAGCCGCTGGTAATTACTACATTAAAGTAACTAGTGAAGATTGTGAAGAAACCACCACGGTAATTACTATAGCAGAACCAACGCCTTTAGTATATACAGATGATTATACTGCGGTAATTTGCGCGGGAGATACTAACGGATATATTAATGTTTCGTTAGCGGGCGGATCTGGTGATTATATCTATGCTATTTCTCCAAACTTAGCACAGTTTGATACTATCAATTCATTCACAGATTTAGCGCCAGGTACCTATACGGTTATTGCGCAAGACAAAAACGGTTGTTTTGTACAAACAGAGTATACTATTACTGCGGCAACACCGATAGTTATAGATGCTACCCCTACAGGAGAAACTTGTTTAGGTAGTGATGACGGTACCATAACTTTAATTCTTTCAGGTGGTACTGCTCCGTATAGTACACGATTAGAAAATACAAGTTTTGTTGCAGATATAATCAGTTATACTGATTTACCTTCTGGAATGCATACCGTGTATGTCCTAGATGATTTAGGTTGTGAAACAAGTATTGAGGTGACCATTGCTGAAGGTGTAAACCTAGAAGCAACTGTACTTCCTGTATATGAATGTACTGGAGATACTCCAACTAATTATTTAGCAGTAACACATGAAGATACAAGTGTAGAAGGTTTAGCCTTATATCAATTAGACGATGAAAATTCTGCTGATGTACGTTTGGAGCCTAATTTCACGAATATCGCTCCTGGAGCCCATACATTGATTATCTCCTTAAATGGTTGTATAGAAATAATACCATTTACAATAGCAGACTTTGATCCGCTAGTATTGAGTTTAGAAAATAATAATATCAATGAAATTACAGCAATTGCTGCTGGTGGAGATGGTAATTATACCTTCTATTTTGGTGATAAAAACAATGAAGAAGACAATACAATGTACATCAATGAATCAGGTACATACACTGTAACTGTTGTAGATGGTAATGGTTGTGAGGCCCTTGCAAGTATTGAAATGGAATTTATAGATATTGAAGTTCCAAACTTCTTTACACCAAATAATGATTTACAAAATGATACCTGGATTCCTGAAAATTTAGAAGGCTTCCCTAATATACTAATGATCATTTTTGACCGTTATGGTAGAGAGGTTTATAGAATGGGTGCAAACGACCCAGGATGGGATGGCCTTTACCAAAACACTGAGCTCCCAACAGGTGATTATTGGTACATAATAAAGTTACAAGGTGAAAACGATGAAAGAGAATTTGTCGGACATTTTACCCTGTATAGATAAAAAATTAACCTACAAGTGCAATGAAAAAAATTGGAATTACTTTAGTGCTCTGTTTGTGCAGCTTATTTGCAAAAAGCCAAGAGTTAAACTCACCTCAACTCTCGCAGTATTTAGCAGACAATCCGTTTGTGCTATCACCTACCTATGCAGGTATTGGTGATCACGTAAAAATACGTATCAACGGACTTACACAGTGGGTGGGTATTGAAGATGCCCCAGATACACAATCTTTAGCGGCAGATATGCGTATTGGTAATAGATCTGGTGTAGGTATCTTTTTATACAACGATAGAAATGGTTATACCAAACAACAGGGGGCACGACTTTCTTTTGCGCACCATTTAACTTTAGACAGGTATGATGATGAATTTTTATCTTTCGGTTTATCGTATAACTTTAATCAATTTAGAATAGACATTCAAGAATTTGTTAATGCAGGTGGTGATCCCGGTGTTACAGATGATAGATCTACAGCAAACCATAACTTTGATGTTGGAGTATTGTATAGAAAAGATAAATTCTATGCTAGTTTAAATGCATCTAACATTTTAGATAAAGATTTATCTGGGTTTAATATTAACTATGAGCCAAATCGTTTAAGAAATTATTATTTATATACAGGCTACAGATATAAGAAAAGTAAGAATAGTGATCTTGAAATAGAACCTTCTATTTTATATAAAATGTTTGAAAGTGATGGCCGTTCTGAAACGGATATGAACTTAAAATTTAGATTTTATCAATATGAAGATTACTACTATGCAGGAATCAACTATCGTTTTTTAAATGATCAGATTGGTAAACCTTTATACATAGCTCCTATTGTGGGTCTTAAAAAGAACAATTTATACTTTGGATATTCTTACCAAATACAATTAAATGAAATAACGAATTATAGTACCGGTACACACGTAGTTACTTTAGGAGTAGATTTATTCCAAGGATTGAGTAATTGTAGATGTACATATTAACATGCTAAAACCTTATTTTTAGAACTACAAGTTTTAAATTTACCAAAAATTATACAGACAGGTGGGTAAAATAAGTGTTAGTAATATTAGAGTGTACGCCTATCATGGGTGTCTAAAAGAAGAAAGTATCAACGGTAGTGATTATCGGGTAGATGTAGAAGTGGAAGCAGATTTAGCGAAAGCATCACTTTCCGATCATTTAAAAGATACGGTAGATTATGTGTTGATCAATTATATTGTGAAAGAAGAAATGGCCATAAAGTCAAAACTTTTAGAACATGTAGCCAAACGTATTCTAGATCGAATTTTTAAAGAATGTAGTACAGTAGATTCTGGTAATGTTACGGTATCTAAAATTAACCCTCCAATTAACGGAGATGTTGAAATGGTTTCGATAAACTTACAATTAAGTCGATGAACTACACTCTTAACCGATAGGATTACGCATTAAATATTCAGACATTTGTACCACAGTTATGGCATTGTGGTCGAATTGGATAGATAAAGTTCCGCAAGAACTTTCATAGTGGTTCGAGTCCACTCGATGCCTCGAAAAAGAACGTTCAAATAGGTATATTTAGCCTCAAGTTCACTGCATAAAAGCGAAAAAGAAAGCTCTAAATTTTTTCAAAGAAAGATTTAGAGCTTTTTTGTATTAAAAAAAGAATAAACATTGTCATAATTAATTTCTATTGTAATTAATTTTTGTAAATTTGCAATCCTAAATTGGCATTGTGGCCGAGTGGCTAGGCAGAGCTCTGCAAAAGCTTGTACAGCGGTTCGAATCCGCTCGATGCCTCTTCAAAATCCTCTTCTTTCATTAGAAGAGGATTTTTTGTTTTATAAATAATGTACTGCCCCTTAGCCAAAAATATCTTTTTAATAGAGCATAACTTCCCTGAAATTCCATAACAGTAAGTAAATAATAATGTAACAAAACTTTTTGAAACTTAGTAATACCAAAGGAACTTCTGCTTATTACAAATTTTTTAATTCTGCCTTCAAATTTTCTATTGCGGTTGTTTCTAATAGTGTTTTAAAGAAATCCGTTTTATAAATAGCTTCTAAATTCAACATATTCATCAATACTTTTTTTCTTCCTTTACGATCCATAAAATCCGGATAGATATAATATTCCTTTCGGATAGCTTTGGCATAAATAAGATAATTTTCAGGCTTTTCTCCTAGCACAGCTAAATCTAAATCTAATAGAATATTAGTATCAGTATCATCAGATTGCATATGCTCTTTTGTAGCCTCAATAAGATCCATAACCTCCGTAATAGCCTCAAAAGATGTTTTTGAAATCATTTTTTTAAAATACAAGGCACTTTGATGTTCATTATCACTTCTGGTAGTGTTATAAATACTATCATGATAATAAATAGCAAATAACATGGCATCTAAATTTTTGACTTCAGATTTTACGGTAGCTAACCAACGAAACATGTATGCCAAATGTTCTAGATTGTGATAATGTCTAGAACCAGCACTGTATTTATGTTTTAGTGCTACCCAACAGGCTTTGGCATAAGATTCATCATCCGTATAACGTTTCATCATCTTTAAAAAATCGTCTTCCATCTTACTTATTTTTACAACACCAAAAGTTAACATCATTCGTACCACCTATCTACCTAAATCGTCCTTCAGTACACATTTTAAGTCGCTCTAAGCAACTTTGAGAATTAATCTTACTAAGTAGCTGTTTTTTTGTTTTTGAATAAATTAAAGCTACCTAAATAGATTACAGATTTTTATGTACTGCTTTTATCTCCTCATAAATACGCTGGGTGCATATCGTAGTACAATTCTCTGCACTACCATAGGTGATAATGGCCCCTGCAAACAATTCTAACTCCGTTTTATTTTTACCAGAATGTACATCTAACTGCAAAGAAGTGGGTGTTGTTGGTGGAAAAGTAGCTGCCTTTTCAAAAACTTTCTGAATAATATCAGGTGCCAGAAAAATATCTTTTTTTGCAGCAATAGTCTTTATTTCTTGCATAATTTGGGTAGCTTCTTTTTTCTGAGAAGCCTCAGTACATACAGCACCAATAGAAGAATTATGTTTAGCAGATACCAAACCAAAACTAGCGATAAAAATAAATTTTGACCAGATAGCACTCAGCGCATTCTCTTTAAATTCAAAATCGATAGTACTTTGTTCAAATACAGCTAATACCCAATCTAAATTTACGGACATATGTGCTGCATCTTTACCAAAAATTAATTTTCCAGCGGCACCTTTGTGGGCAACAATACCTTTTTCTTTGATATGTGAAGCCACATACACGCAAGAGGGTAAAATAGTATTGTTTGGTAGTAGTGCCCGGATACGATCATAAATATCTGCACCATTCATCAGGGGAACTAAAATAGTGTTGGGCGTAATAACTGTAGAGAGCTGTTTACAAACGTTCTCCAAATCATATTCTTTAACGCAGATCAGTAGTAAATCGGGATCTTTTATAGCTGAGATGTGTTTATAAACAGCATCAGGGCGCGTAATAGGATTTGCATGTTCTGGAGAAAGTAAGGTAAGTCCATGTTCTTTTACCGTGGTATAGGTAGTACCTCTAGCTACAAATGATACTTTATGTTGTTTATTTTTTTCATTGGCCTGGTTAATTTTAAATCCAAAATAACCACCGACCCCACCAAGACCAATTATAACTATATGCTTTGTATTCATTTTATTTTTTTTACAAAGATGGATAGGCATTGTTCTTTAGTAACTTGATAAATGACAAGAAATTACATTTTACTAATTTCTTTCCTAATTCTACTTAAACTACTATCAGTAATGCCTAAATAGGAAGCTATAATTTTAAGCGGTACGTGCTGAAAAATATGTGGTTGTACTTTTAAAAGATTTAGATACCGTGTTTCTGCTTTCTGACTAGCCATTTCAATTAACCTATCGTTTAATTTATAGTAATTTATAACAAACAATAGTCTGCTGAATTCTCTAAACTCTGTGATGTTATGAAAATTATCCTGCACGTTATCAAAATTCGTTTCCCAAAAAGTACAATCTGTTAATGTTTGATATATTTCTTTGGTAGGTTGTTTTTTAAAGAAAGATAGGAAGTCATTCACAAAGCAAGGAGCTGTATAAATATTGGTAGTTACCTCCTCATTATCTTCATTTAAAATATACGAACGTACATATCCCTGTTCTAAAAAATAGGTTTTTGTACTGATGGTGTTTTTATCTAATAAAACGGTATTTTTTTCTAAAGTAAATGGGCAGAAGCTTGCTGTAATTTTTTCTACAATGGGTTCCGGAATGGGAAATAACGAATGGAAATAGCTATTAATGTTGGATTTATCCATAGGCTTATTGGTCTGTAGTTTTCCTGTAGGTTCGTTGTTAATAACTACACTAAAAGTCTACAGTAGTTGTTTTTATTCTGCTTCACGTATTAACTCTATACCTTCTTGAAAGTTTAATTTGTCTTTAGGTAAAAAGCCTTTTGTGATTAATACTAGACCACAGATAATTAAAATAACTCCTAAGAGTTTCTTTACTAAAAAAATACGTTTTGGAGTAAGTTTTTTACGTAATTGCTTTGCTAATAACATTTTAAAGAGGTCTGTAACAAAATAAGCACCTATCATAGAACCAAAAAATACCAATATACGTTCGCCGTTATTATCTAAACTAGGCCCAACAATGATGATGATCCCTAACCAAAATACAAGAACACCAATATTGATAAAATTAAGAAGAAAGCCTTTTACAAATAAACTCAGATAATCACCGCTCGTAACTTTGACATCCTCATTTCTAAGTTTTACTTGTTTGGTTTTAAAAGTGATAATACCATAAACCAATAATATGACACCACCAAAGACATAGAGTCCTGGCTGATTGCTTAAATTTTCTAGCAATTGAAAGCTACTAAAATAAGCTGCTGTTATAAATAAAATATCAGCTAAAATAACGCCTAAATCAAATATTAGGGCAGCTCTAAAACCTTTTGTTGCACTCGTTTCAAGGAGTACAAAAAAAACAGGGCCAATCATAAAGCTTAAAAAAAAACCTAATGGAATGGCTGCCTGTATATCTTCGATCATAAATATCTACATTCTTTTTATGGTTCCTCCAAAAACAGTTTTCTCTTCCATTTTCTTAGGATTCCCATAAACTAAAACTTCTCCTCCTGCTTTTACACTTGCTTTCACATAGTTAACCGCATAAATTTCTGCTTTAGAACCTGCATTTACATTTACGGTAGTAAAATTTGTTTTAAAAGCTTTTCCTTGATAAATACCACCGGTATTGATCATTACATCTTGATTATCAGAAAAACCTGTTGTGGTAATAATACCGCCCGTAACTGTTTTAATTAGCAACTGTTCTACTTGTGTGTTAATCACTAGCTCACCACCTTCTTGAGCTTTAAGCTCTAGTAAATCTTGCTTTATAGCTTCTTTACTGGTAATACGCGCATCTTCATTAACATCAAGAGTAATTAATTCTTCTGTGTAATACAAATCTACGAAAGTTCTATAACCACTGAAAATTTTACCAATTTCCATTCGTAATTTTAATACACCATCATTATTAATAATAGCTACTTTAGTGGTATTTGCACCCGTAATCACGGCTTTATTAACACTAGACTTTATTAAATTAATAGATAAACCATCAAAAGCTTTAACGGTTGTAAATTTATCAAGATTTTGAGTAACCTTCTCGTTTTGTGCTTGCCCATTAATTAGTGCAAACACTAAGAAAATTACTATAAAATATTGTTTCATTTTTGTTGTTTTTAGGTACTACTAACTAATACTAAACAAATTCTATTCCAAAATGTAAAAACTGACTATTCTGCTTTACCAATCAATGTAAAATCAAGATGTCTTTTTACAAGATCTGTGTTCTTAACCATCACTTTAACTTCGTCTCCCAATTGGTATACAGTCTTGGTACGTTCTCCAATAATAGCATATTCTTTTTCGTCAAAGTTATAATAATCGCCTTTTATATCACTGATACGAACCATTCCTTCGCATTTGTTTTCTATAATCTCTACATAGATGCCCCATTCGGTAACTCCAGAAATAACGCCAATAAATTCACGATCTTGATGATCTTCCATGAATTTAATTTGCATGTACTTAATAGAATCACGTTCAGCACTAGCGGCTAATCCTTCCATATCTGAAGAATGTTTACATTTTTCTTCGTACACTTCTTTTTTAGCGGTAGCACCATTATCTAAATAATGTTGTAATAAACGGTGCACCATCACATCTGGATACCTACGTATTGGTGAGGTAAAATGCGTATAATAATCAAAAGCCAAACCATAGTGACCAATATTGTCTGTGGTATAAATAGCCTTACTCATGGTACGTATGGCAAGGGTATCTACCATATTTTGTTCCCCTTTACCTTTAACATCTTCTAAAAGCTGGTTCAAAGAACTACTTATCGTTTTTTTACTTTTAAAATCAAGCTTGTGGCCAAAACGAGAAATAATCCCATTTAATGCCATAAGTTTCTCTTCATTAGGTTCATCATGAACCCGGTATACAAAAGTTTTTTCAGGTTTTTGCTTCCCTATAAACTCTGCTACTTTTCTATTGGCTAAAAGCATAAACTCTTCAATAAGTTTATTAGCATCTTTTGCCTCTTTAAAATAAACACTTTCTGGTTCTCCTTCTGGTGTTAAATTAAAACGTACTTCTACTTTATCAAAAGAAATAGCTCCTGCCGTCATTCTGCGAGAACGCATAATTTTTGCAAGTTCATCTAATTTCAAAGTAGCATTTACAACAGCTTCAGAAACTTCATAAGCAGCACCTCTAATAGAAATATCTTCAGGAATGCTATTTACGTTATTTTCAATAATGTGTTGTGCTTCTTCATAAGCAAAACGCTCATCAGAATTAATAACCGTTCTACCAAACCATTGGTCTATAACATGTGCTTTTTTATCAATCTCAAAGATGGCAGAGAAAGTATATTTTTCCTCATGCGGACGTAATGAACACGCATTGTTAGATAAAACTTCTGGTAACATAGGTACTACTCTGTCTACCAAATATACCGAAGTTGCTCTTTCATACGCTTCATCATCCATCACCGTATCTGGTGTTAGATAATGAGATACATCTGCAATATGAATACCTATCTCGTAATTTCCATTTTCTAGAACTTCAAAAGATAAAGCATCATCAAAATCTTTAGCATCTCGCGGATCAATGGTAAAGGTCAGCGTATCACGCATATCTCTACGTTTTGCAATTTCTTCTGGTTTTATAGAAGTATCTAGATCATTTGCAAATTGTTCTACTTCCACAGGAAATTCATACGGTAAACCATATTCTGCTAAAATAGAATGTATTTCTGTATTGTGTTCTCCTGGTTTTCCCAATACTTGCGTAATAGTACCATAAGGAGAATCGCCTTTATCTGGCCATTCGTTATATTCTACAATAACCTTATCACCATCTTGAGCATTATTTATTTTGTCTTTTGGTATAAAGAAATCCGTATACATTCTAAAATCGCCGATACGTACAAAAGCAAATGACTTTTGCATGTCTACAATCCCTACAAAACTAGTTTTATAGCGTTTTACAATTTTAGTAACTTCTCCTTCTAATTTCTTTCCTTTTCTACGTGGATAGATGTAAATTTCTACCGTATCCTTGTGAAAAGCTCTGTTTATTTTGTTTACGGGAACAAAAACATCATCATCCATACCTTCAATTATGATGTAGGCATTTCCTCTTCCTGTAATATCAACAGTACCAGTATGGTAGGTTTTTGTATTCTCTATAGCCTTGTATTTCCCTGGTGAGGTTTCTACAATTCTACGTTTCTCTTTAAGTTGTACTAATCTCTTTATTAAGTCATTACGGTCATTAGCTTCACTAATTTGTATCTTAGCAGCAATCTCTTTGTAATTAAAACTTTTATTAGGTTCCTTTTCTAGGACAGTGAAAATACCTCTTGTAATTTCATTCTTTTTCTGTCCTGAAGACCTTTTCTTTTTCTTCGACATTCAATTCTTTAATTTATCGGAAAATTACAAATTATAATCCATAGGTAGCATTAAGCATTTGTAAAGTCACTTTTTTAAATCTTCTTAGTTATAAACATATATAATATATATACTTTTTCTTTTTTTTAAAATTTAAATAAAATGGTGATTATTATAGTCTGTTAATAACCGATATAAATTTAATTAAGTTTACTTGTTTTGCGTTTATAAATAACTTTATTGACAATTTATACAATTGATTATAAATTTAGAATCAGTTGTTTAAATAGGTTATTAACTAATCTTAATAACTTCTGTGAACATAAAATTATTGATAAGTAGATGTAAATTTATTGTTAACTACTCGGTTTGAAGTTGTGATATCTTTCAAGTAGATTTTTAGAAGTTTATCGTTGAAATACCAATAACTTTTGTAAACCAGAATTACTATTTAATATCAAAATTTACTAGTTAGTTTTTTTAAGTAGTTTATCAACAATTCTACATAATTACTAAAGAGCTAAGTAACAGCATCTTTTCCTTTTGGTTAAAAAAATGTTGTTAATAAGCCAAAATCTGTGGTGAAACCATAGGTATTTGTACCTTTACGGTATAAATAACAGTGTATTATGAAGATAGCTATAGGCAATGACCATGCCGGTACAGATTATAAATTAGCCATTGTAGGAATGTTAAAATCTATGCATATAGAGGTTAAGAACTATGGTACTGATGGTACTGATAGTGTAGACTATCCAGATTTTGTTCATCCCGTGGCAGAAGATGTAGCTTCTAACGCTGTAGATTTTGGTATCATTATATGTGGTAGTGGTAATGGTGCTTCAATTACCGCTAATAAACATCAAAAAGTACGTTCTGCTTTATGTTGGACGAATGAGATAGTTGCTTTGGCAAGACAACATAATGATGCTAATATTTTGAGTCTTCCTGCGCGTTATATATCATTACCTCAAGCTTTAGAAATGGTCAAAACATTTTTAGACACCAAATTTGAAGGTGGTAGACATGAACGCAGAGTAGAAAAAATACCTTGTAAATAAGAATAGGTATGGGTCACAATCACGCACATGGCCATCAACATAACCATCCAGATCTAAAAGGAAGAAATCTTCTTATATCTATCTTATTAAATATTATTATCACCGTAGCGCAAGTTATTGGTGGTTTGGTATCTGGTAGTTTGTCTTTATTGTCTGATGCGCTGCACAATTTTAGTGATGTCTTATCGCTTATTGTGAGTTATATAGCCACTTTATTTGCAAAAAAAGAAGCGTCTACCAATAAAACATTTGGCTATAAACGCGCAGAGATTATTGCGGCCTTTGTAAACTCTGCTTCCTTAATAATAGTTGCTATTATATTAATCAAAGAAGCTGTAGAACGTTTTTTTGAGGCGCAACCGGTGATTCAATCAAATATTGTTATTTGGCTTTCCTTATTAGGTATTGTGGCTAATGGCTTAAGTGTCTTATTGTTAAAGAAAGACGCTGATAGCAATATGAACATGAAATCTGCTTATCTACATTTACTAACAGATATGTTAGCTTCTGTAGCAGTATTAATAGGTGGTCTAGTCATGAAATTCTATGAATTGTATTGGGTAGATGCTTTGCTTACCTTAATTATTGCATTTTACCTTATCTATGTAGGGTATGATCTTTTAAAAACATCTACGCGGGTACTCATGCTTTTTACTCCTAATACCATAGAAGTTAATAAAATTGTAGAAGCTTTACATAAGATAGATACAATCAAGAATGTACACCACGTACATATTTGGCAATTAAATGAAGACGAAATACATTTAGAAGCCCATATAGATTTTGATACCGATATTCGCTTATCAGAGTTTGATGCTATATTAGAGAAGATAGAGGAAGAGGTGTTTCATAAATTCGGAATTAACCACGTGAATATTCAACCTGAATATGATAAGGTAGATAACAAACAAATTATAGTTCAAGATTAAGCTATGTTACAAGTTCAAGTAAAAGAATTTAAAGATTTATCTACCGTAGAATTGTATGCTATTTTACAATTACGTAGTGAAGTATTCGTGGTAGAACAAGACTGTGTATATCAGGATTTAGATGGGAAAGACTTCAAATCATTGCATATTATTGGGTATCATGAGGAAGATGTAGCGGCTTATACGCGTATTTTTAAAGCAGGGGATTATTTTCAAGAAGCCAGTATTGGTAGGGTAGTGGTGAATCCTAAATACCGAAAAGATGGTTTCGGTAGAGAAATTATGAAAGCCTCTATTGCTGCGGTTAAAACAGCGTATGATGAAGATACTATTCGTATTTCTGCTCAAAAATACCTTTTAAAATTCTACACCTCTTTAGGGTTTCATGTTGTTGGTGAAGAATATTTAGAAGATGGTATTCCGCACATGAACATGATTAAAAATTAGCCTGTTTATAACTTGTTAATTCAACAACAGTTATTGATTATTTCAATGACGGTCCTTGAATTTGTTCTGTCACTTCGAGTGAAATTCAACAACTTTTGTTGCAATCGAGAAGTGTTGATAACTCCAAAAAGTTCATAATAGTCTTCTCCCGCTGGTCAAAGCATTCGAACGGTCGGTAGAGTTTCTGTATTTCATGAACGGTTGTTGATTATTTCAATAACGGTCATTGAAATCGTATTGTCACTCTGAGTGAATTATTTTGTAGCGGTAGCGAAGAAATCATTAGTATCGAGAAGTGTTGATAACTCCAAAAAGTTCGCAATACCCTTCTCCCGCTGGTTGTAGCACTCAAACTGATGGTAGAGTTTCTGTTTTAGTAATTCAACAACAGTTATTGATTATTTCAATGACGGTCCTTGAATTTGCATTGTCACTTCGAGTGAATGGTTTTGAAGCGGTAGCGAAGAAATCATTAGTATCGAGAAGTGTTGATAACTCCAAAAAGTTCACAATAGCCTTCTCTCGTTGGTCAAAGAACCCGAATTGACAGTAGAGTTTCTGTTTAGTATTTCATGAACGGTTGTTGATTTTTCAATGACAGTCCTTGAATTTGCATTGTCACTTCGAGTGAATTATTTTGTAGCGGTAGCGAAAAAATCATTCGTATCGAGAAGTGTTCATAACTTCAAAAAGTTCATGATACCCTTCTCTCGTTGGTCAAAGTACCCGAATTGACAGTAGAGTTTCTGTTTAGTATTTCATGAACGGTTGTTGATTTTTCAATGACCGTCCTTGAATTCGTAATGTCACTTCGAGTGAATTATTTTGTATCGGTAGCGAAGAAATCATTAGTATCGAGAAGTGTTGATAACTCCAAAAAGTTAATAATAGACTTCTCCCGCTGGTCGTAGCACTCGAACTGACAGTGTAGTTTCTATTTTGTTTTTTCATGAACGGTTGTTGAATTCTATTGCCAGTTGTTGATTATTTCATGAACGGTTGTTGAAATTGTCCTGTCACATCGAGTGAATTATTTTGTAGCGATAGCGAAGAAGTCATTAGTATCGAGAAGTTTTTTATCAGACATGAGTTCTCGATACACTTTTCCTTTCGCTTCACTTCATGAAAAGCACTCGAACTGACACTTTTGTTTTTTTTAGGTTTTATTTTTCAATGACGGTTGTTGAATTTCAATGGCAGTCCTTGAATTTGCATTGTCACTTCGAGTGAATTATTTTGTAGTGTTAGCGAAGAAATTATTTGTATCGAGAAGTGTTGATAACTCCAAAAAGTTCGCAATACCCATCTCCCGTTGGTCGCAGCACTCGAACTGACAGTGTACTTTCTATTTTAGTATTTCATGAACCGTTGTTGATTTTTCAATGACGGTCCTTGAATTTGCATTGTCACTTCGAGTGAAATTCAACAACTTTTGTTGCAATCTAGAAGTGTTGATAACTCCAAAAAGTTCGCAATACCCTTCTCCCGCTGGTTGCAGCACTCAAACTGATGGTAGAGTTTCTGTTTTAGTAATTCAACAACTGTTGTTGCAATCGAGAAGTGTTGATAACTCCAAAAAGTTCATGATACCCTTCTCTTGTTGGTCAAAGTACCCGAATTGACAGTAGAGTTTCTGTTTAGTATTTCATGAACGGTTGTTGATTATTTCAATGACCGTCCTTGAATTTGCATTGTCACTTCGAGTGAATTATTTTGTAGCGGTAGCAAAGAAATTATTTGTATCGAGAAGTGTTCATAACTTCAAAAAGTATCATGATATCCTTCTCTCGTTGGTCAAAGTACCCGAATCGACAGTAGAGTTTCTGTTTAGTATTTCAACAACCGTTGTTCATTATTTCAATGACCGTCCTTGAATTTGTTCTGTCACTTCGAGTGAATGATTTTGTATCGGTAGCGAAGAAATCATTAGTATCGAGAAGTGTTGATAACTCCAAAAAATTCATAATACCCATCTCCCGTTGGTCGCAGCACTAGAACTGACAGTGTAGTTTCTATTTTAGTATTTCATGAACGGTTGTTGATTTCTCAATGACGGTTCTTGAATTTGTGTTTTCACTTCGAGTGAAATTCAATAACTGTTGTTGCAATCGTGAAGTGTTCATAACTCCAAAAAGTTCATAATAGGCTTCTCCCGCTGGTCAAAGCATTCGAACGGTCGGTAGAGTTTCTGTATTTCATGAACGGTTGTTGATTTCTCAATGACGGTCCTTGAATTCGCGTTGTCACTTCGAGTGAATTATTTTGAAGCGGTAGCAAAAAAATCATTAGTATCGAGAAGTTTTTTATCAGACATGAGTTCTCGATACACTTTTCCTTTCGCTTCACTTCATGAAAAGCACTCGAACTGACAATTTTTTTTTAGGCTTGATTTTTCAATTAGGGTCCTTGAATTTCCACTGCGCCTAAAATTTCATAGAAATAAAATAAGCACTTTACAACCTCAATAGAAAATAATAATTAACTAGAAGCGTTTATAGTACAATGCGCTTTTATTATAAGGAATACTTGTAATATAAAGTGCCTATAAAACCGTTTGCTTATCCCCAAACCTACCTAAAGACCAACATCAAAAAAGATGAAAAAAATCCTGCTTATTTTTCTACTACTAGTGGTGTATCAACCTGTAGTATCACAATCAACCCCTTGTAATAACGGCGTATCTTCTTCTTGTTTATCTTTAAAAGATCGTGGAGAAATTGTGATTACTCCATTAAACAAATTAGGCTGCAAAAAAGAAAAAGCACATTTGTATGCTAAATTTCCAAAAGTAACCACTTACGCTAATTACGTATTTAAAGAAATTGGTGCCTGTACCGCAACAGATATGGATCCTTATCACGGGCAATTAAAATTCACCTATTGTTTACCAAAAACTTGTCAGGAACTGCGTATCACAATATTTGATTTTAATGACCCTTATTTTAAAACAGAATCAGGAAGTATTCATAAAGAAATGTACCTCATGGCTTTTGATAGTACTCCCGCTTCCGCAATTATAGGAGCACATGCAGCCACTAGCATTCACCATTTTGATAAAGAGATTATTGTTTCTCCACGTTTTGGTTCTATGGGCGGTAGTTCTGATATTGTAGGCTATTTGGCTTATGATAGTAACCGATACTTAATAAGTATAGAAATTGATGATGACCAAAATAAATTTAAAAAACCTGGCCAAGTAGAGCAATTTATTGGGGGCTATGTCACCCAAATTAAATTGTAATACCCTCGTTTATTACACATAAAAAAAGGCGCCCACAGGCGCCTTTTTCATTGATTTTTTTTAGCTTAAAGTTTTATAGGTTGTTTATTCGCAAGGTTAATATCTTCTAGCATATCCTCTGTAAATTTATAATGCCCTTTAGTCGTAATAATCCTAAACCGATCAGATTTCATCCGGCTTATGGTATCTAAAAACAACCATTTGGTCTTTAGTAACCTAGGTTTCTTAGATTTTAAACTAATATCAAAAAAGTATTTTCTACCATTTTTAATCGCAACAATATCTGGAGTAATCTTAGAATCATGTCCTTTCCTAGCGTAGGATTTTGGAGTCTCATACCCTTCCATATCAGCTTTAATGTGCTCAAATCCAGTAGCCTCTAAATGAGTTACTGATTTCTCAATTAAGTTCTTGTTTTCTAATTTTTCAGATTCGATCATAATCTTGAAAGTACGTAATATTTACACCACTACAAAATAATAAGCATTGATTAACAGTGTGTTAAGGTTTTAAAGGCGTTAGATTTTAGCCTTAATAAGACCGTTAAGTTCTTGTTAGGAATACCGCCTAACTAAAAAAATAGCCTTAATTTTAGGCAAATCGTGTTATTAAATTTGTATTCATGAAAAAACGCAGTTCATTACTAACCATTCCCCTTTTACTACTCACCTTAATTTCTTGTTCTAGTGATGATAAAAATGATGCTGTTTTAGTTGATGATATCGCAGCAATACGCTCTGAATATGCTCCTGATAAACGGGTAGCTTTATTTGATGTTTCGGCATACCGTATAAAAAATAACTATACCCTATATGGAGAAAGTAACCTTCCTGATGCAGTAACGGCATTACGAGAGCGCTTAATAGAAGAGGGAATAGCATTTGTAGATGATATAAAACTTTTACCAGAAGAAGACTTAAAAGATACTACCTACGGCCTAGTGACTATATCTGTGGCCAATCTAAGAAGTAATCCTAAACATTCGGCAGAATTAGGCACCCAAGCAACTTTAGGCACTCCTGTAAAAATACTTAAGAAAGAAGGTTCATGGTCTTTGATACAAACTCCAGATCAATACTTATCATGGGTAGATGATGGCGGAATTGTAGCCATGAACGAAGCCGATTATCAACAATGGAAAGACGCCCAAAAAATGATCTATACCAAAATCAACGGAGCTACTTATGTGGCTCCCGATGTAAGCTCTCAAGTAGTGTCTGATATTGTCGCTGGCGGAGTTCTAGAATTATTGGTAACCGACGAGGACGAAGGAAGTGATTTTTTTATGGTAAAATACCCAGATGGGCGTGAGGCGTATGTTTTAAAAACCGAAGCAGCCCACTACTCAGATTGGTTGGCAACGGCAGAACCTAGTCAAGAAAATTTAGTAACTACAGCGAAACAATTAATGGGCTTACCGTATTTATGGGGTGGTACTTCTACCAAGGGAGTAGACTGTAGTGGCTTTACTAAAACCATTTACTTTCTAAACGGAATGATTATTCCTAGAGATGCATCACAACAGGTGCATACGGGAGAAACTATTGATACAAAGAAAAACTTTAACGAGCTGCTTCCTGGAGATCTTTTGTTTTTTGGTACACCCGCTACAGAAGATGCTAAAGAAAGGGTCGTACATGTAGGCATGTGGATTGGCGATAACCAATTTATCCATTCTTCCGGACAGGTACATATTAGTAGTATGGATAAAAAAGCAGCGAATTATGATGCCCATAACCACGATCGGTTTTTGCGGGCTAAACGTGTGGCAAAAAGTACGGTGGGTGCCCTTGTAGATTTAAAGCAGACGCCTATTTTTAATGACTAACACCATTTAAAATTATTTATAAAAAAAAGGTCCTACAACTCTGTTATAGTACCTTTTTTTATGGGAATAGCTACTTATTCGTTTTCTTTCTCAATCACTTGATGTGTTTTTAACCACTCTTCGCCTTTGGCATCTAAAAAGAAATCCATCCATACATAGTACATCACTTTTTCTTTTTCTACCGTTACAGAATGGCTAGATCCTAAGGGAATGTGTAACAAAGCATATTCCTCTAAAGGGCTATGTTCATCATCTGCATAAACAATCACATCATTTTCAGAAAGTCCTAAAAATAATTGCTCTAACATAGGGTGCTCATGCGGGTCTACCTTGTCGGGCCCTTTGGTTTGTACCGTTCCCATGGCTATTCTAGGAATAATCTTATTGGGCATTATCGTTCTACTCACGGTATTGGGGCTCTTTATAGGCTCCGTATACGGCTCACAATCGGTAAACTTTTTATAATATACTTGTTGCGTATTCTCTTTAGGAAACGTCTCTAAATCAATAAGATCTTGCTTGCTTAGTTTGCTTGCTATGCGCAAATAATGAAGCGTATCATTCACTGCTGTGCTTACTTTTATTTCTTCAACGGCGTTGGGTAATAAAATAGTTTCAGGAACAATAGCATAATCGGTACCAGCAGCATTTACGGTACCATTACCTTTAAAAAATAGGTAGATAAGCTTATGGCCTGGCGCTGTAGCATCAAGCACCGCGTTTTTTCCTGTTAACGCAATATGCTCTACATGAATCCCTTTTATCTCATCGGCTAATATGGTTTTAGCATATTGCTGGCTGTATTGTGGTAATAAAGTATTTAGATTTTCTACGGGAATTTCTTGAGCATGGAGGCTCATCATAGTGGTTACTAAAAATGCGCCTAGTAACACTGGAAAACTTTTTCTCATCATTTTCAAAATTAGGACGATAATATACAAACTTAAAAGACTGCTAAACTTTTTTACGCCTACTTTTTAGGCAATTAGACCATTTTTTAACTTAATTCCTGTTTTCTATATAATTCTATAAGGAATCAGTTGCAGAGAAAAAGAAGTGGGTATAGCGATTAATTAGGGTAATAATCAATCACTTCTAAGGCCTCATCTATTAAGTATACATAGTTATAATGCAATTTATCATTCGTATCAAAATTCCCGTCTTTATTAGTGTCTTCAATACTTTTTACATACAAACGGTCTATTTCTGAGATGATTTTCCACTCTAATAATTCATGATTTTTTGGCATCAAACGTTTAAAACTAGAGCCGTCTATTTTGCTGAGGTATAAGGTTTTTATATCCATACCATCCAAGGCGCCATCGTTATTCGTATCTGCATCAATCACATCATAAATAAAAAGCTGTTTGCCGGTTTTCTCGTACAAATCCCATAAGAAATGAGCAGACGTAATCACTATATTTTTATCGGTAAGCGGTACAAGCTTATTGGTACCTACTTCTTCAAACTTTATATTTTTCAACGTGCCGTTTAGGGTATAATTGTTATAGTCTGCAATACTAAAATTAGTACCCGTAGCATAACTCCAAGAGCTCGAAGTATACTTGCGGTCTTTAGCATACAAGTGCAATTCTCCAATGGGGTGCATTAAAAAGTTAGTACTGTCTATTAGGATGGGTAAATCTGCCACGACAACTACAGACGTGTCTTTCGCAAGCGTTTTAGCTTCTTGGTCTGTGTAGACTACTTTAGGTTTTTTCTCTGTAGTACAAGAGGATAGAAATAATAAGGTTAGTAGGGTACTAAAAATAGTTTTCATAGTTGTTTTTTTTAGGTCGATGCTCAAAACTATGCTATTGAACCCTAGAATTAAAGGGGCAACTAGGGAAGTGGTACTTTCCTTGAGGGAACAGGTGTTTTTTAGGGTGATGTTCTTATAGTGTTACCCTATAATATAGCAAATAAAGGCTGATGCGAGGCCTATAAGAGCGATGCACCTACCGCACGATAAGTCCGTAGTGACGCGAACATTAAAATTCTATTAGCAATGAAAAGGAACCTCTAAAACTTCCACCAAGGTTTTTTCTTTGGTTTTTCTAGGGTGATTTTTGTTTTTAAAAACTCAAAATATTTAGGGTCGTCATCGGCAAACAATTCCTCACCTTCCAAGGCATACGCTCTGGTAAGCTCATCTGCAGCCCTTTCTAAATTTCCGGTTTCAAACTGACATTGTCCAAGCCTTAAGTGTATAAAAGGATTGCCAATGCCGTTAGGGCAATGCATGGCATTGCTGAGGTTCTCTACACCCGCCTGAAAATCAGCACCTAAAAAATTAGCATCGCCAATGGCCACCATAATCCAAGTGGTAGCTTCCCAATCTGTTTTGGGCTCTGGTACTAGATCATAAGCATTCCAGTAGGCGGTAAGGGCATCACTATAATTACCGGTTTCTGCAAAAGCATCACCTTGCGCAGATAATTTTTCTATTTCTAGATGAAGATTTTCGTCTAATGTTTTCATTTTACTCCTATTTCAAGTGCTCTTTAAAAAATTCAATGGTTCTATTCCACGATAAATCGGCCGCTTCTTTATCAAATCTTGGGGTTGTATTGTTATGAAAACCGTGGTTTACTTTAGGGTATATATAAGTTTGGTAGGCAATAGCATGCGCTTTTAATTCCGCTTCATAAGCAGGTATTCCTGCATTTACGCGTTCGTCTAATTCCCCATACTGTAAAAGTAGGGGTGCTTTAATTTTAGCAACATCTTCCGCTTCGGGTTGTCTGCCATAATAAGGTACCGCAGCGCCCAGCTGCGGAATACGTACTGCCATCATATTGGCAATCCATCCACCGAAACAAAAACCAACCACACCTATATGGCCATTGCAGTCTTTATGGTTTTTTAAATATGTATAGGCGGCTATAAAATCTTCTAGCATTTCTGCTTGGTTGCGCTCTTTTTGTAAGGCCCTACCATCATCATCATTTCCAGGGTATCCACCCAACGGTGTTAAGGCATCTGGGGCAAGGCTTATAAAATCTGCTACGGCTACGCGCCTACCTACATCTTCTATATACGGGTTTAAGCCTCTGTTTTCATGCACCACGATTACTCCGGGAAGTTTGGTTTTAATGGCCTTAGGCTTAGAAAGCAAGCCTTTGATGGTACCACCACCTTTAGGAGAATCATAAGTAATGTAGTCCGAATCTAAGCTAGGATCATTGGGTTGCACCAACAGGGTGTCTTTATAGTTGGGCGACATAAAGCTTAATAAAGAAGCTACCGTAAGACCCCCCACCGCGTAGAGCGATAGTTTTTCTGCAAATTGCCTACGGTCTAATTTATTGTGAGCATAATCATCATACAAATCAAATACCTCTTGAGAAATAGCCTCCTTTTTTAAATCTTTCATACCCCTATTATTTGTGAGTAGGAAAGTTAAGAATTTTTTTGTTGCCATTTTATTCTAAGGAGGGTATGCCAAGCAAACGATAAATAAATCGGGATACCGCTATAATTAAAACCCAACTCTTACCACCTACTACCGATGAAATGCATAGCGTTTCGGTAAACGGAAAATAGGACCCTTGTCATTAATCGGGGTTGTTTTACCGCTTAGCTGATATTCCTCAAGACAACGAAAAACAGTGTCGTTGGGCGAATCAGAACCTAGTAAAACAAGGTCTACTGCGTTCTACTAGTGTAACAAATTACAAGACATGAAAACTTTACTAATCACTCTTTTTTTAATCTTTACAGGAATAATGGCTCAAGCACAAGAGACTCCTAAAGAAGTGAAAGTAGCAACCACTCCAAAAACTATTGTTACAAAAACGAGCTACGAAACGTCTACAGCGCGATTATACATGTACAAAAATTCTAGAGTTAAAAAAGAATTGGCGTTCACTACGAAAGCTAACAAGACTAAATTAGCTTAATTCCAACAACCAACAGACTTTCAACTATTAGCACATACATTTTTACCTAGTTCTTTAATAAAAATCATAATAGATAGCCCATTTATTGGTTTGGTCATTTTTTCCAAACATGAGACTTCCATTATCAATTACATTCAAGTTTATTTTTTCATCAGAGCTAATTTGAAATACAAATTCAAAGCCTTCTCCAAAACCATCAGCAATACCAATTCCTGGCTGACAGAAAGAAGGATACCCTCCAAGCTTATGTTCATATTGGTGGTAATCTGCAAGGTCATAATAATCATCAATAACACCTTCATTTTCAAGCGCTAGTATCTCGTCTTCCATTTCAGGAGTTAAGCCTCCGCCATCCCAAAGTGGGCAGTCTTTTTCTAATGCTGGTTTTAGAGGAAAAGCCTTAATGAAGGATTCCGGATTTGATAGGTCTTTAAGTACAACGCTATCTAAATTCTCATACTCGCGAATAACCCAATGTTGCCCCATTTCTTCAAAACATTTAGGGTATGTATTAGCGATAAAAACAGTGATTATTTTTGTTTTTGATAGTTTAGTCGGAACAAAAGGTAGGTTTGGAAGGTAGAACTGTGCTAAGGGAAACATTAAAGCTCCGTTTGCATCAAGAGGGATGCTTTCTTCTTTCGTATAAACGCTTACTTTCCCTATCCAACTTTCTTTAATAGTATGTTCAGGTCTAAAACCACCCACCTTAAAGATGGTGGCTTCTTTAGAAATTTTGTGTTTTACTTCTTCTGGTGTCAATGTTGATTTCCTTTTTTCAATGAGTTTAAAACATATAGTGCCGTGTAAATTGTTTAGCAACCGTACGACAAGGTAATATTTACATATTTAATTTCTGTAGTACCATTGCTATGGTGTAATACGATCTTTAAAAGAGCATCAGCAATAAAATGTACTAATGGTCTCCCTTGGTAGCTCATCGTCGCTGTAGTGCCTCCCATTTCTCCTGGGTAATGCACGAGCGTATCGTTTAATTTTAAATTTACCTGCCTAGCAGTTCCAATTTTTTCATACCCTATTTGCGGAAATAAGGCCATATTTCTTGTGAGCGGTAGTTCTTTAAAAGGGCCATACCCCTCCCAAGCATATTTTTCTTTTGATTTTGATGCATCAAAATTATATTCCCAAACCGATTCTTTAAACGTATAGAACAATTCAATTTTAGTGGTGTTTACCTTCGGTTCAATATAAAGTAACCGGTCTCCTAAATCATTAAATACCGCTTCATACATAAACAGGGTATCTTTTTTTACGATAGTAGAAGTTTCAGAGCCATTCTCTGTTTCATAAAAATAAAAGCTAAGATTAAAACTGTCAAATTTTAAGGTGCTTGTTTCCGTGGTAAGCGCATCAGAAGGGTTGTACGGTTTGTGTTCATTTTTTAATAAATACCCACTAAATACATAACCGGTTAAAATGGGTTTGTTGTCCCAAGTGTTACGCATCGTTTTTACTTTAAACCAGTTTCCGTTTACGGCTACGCCATGATCTGTAAGCGACAAATAGGTACCTGTATCTTCTAGCAATTCTACATATTCTCCGGGAGGGAATTTTCCCAGTTTTTCACCATGAATAGAAGCTTCACTCCGAACCGTAAGGCCATTTTTAGCAGCAACCGTATAGATAGGATTGTCTTTGGGTTGGTGTTGAGACCGCAGCTTAAAAGGAGCACATAAAATAAAAATAAAGAGTAGTAGGTACAGGTTTTTCATATAAGGTGGGTTAAAATTTGGTGTCCTTTAGCGCATTATAAGATACAGTTTTCTGCTTTTATAGCGTGCGGAAGAATAATAGGAAAGCAATAAACCCTAAAAAGTAGAGCGCAAGACCTAGATAGAGTTCTAGTAGGTGTTGCTTAGCTTCTTGTGTACGCCCATGCACTTTTAAGAAGGCGATGTACCTAAAATGCTTGTTATAGGCAAAGCCCGTTAGAATAGGGCTCCAAGGTTTTTTTTCTAAAGCCGTATTAACATCCGTATAGGCAGCGACATATTTTTGTGCCAATCGCTCTTGTTCATATCCCGATAATTTACGCGAGGCATATTCTTTTTTGAGTGCTGCTAGCGTACTTGCATCAATGGCTTGGTTTTGTAGCAATTGGTAGAGCTGGTAGTTATCTAAAAGGGCTATTTTATGGGGTTCCATGATTTTAAAACGGAGTCTTTTACTTGTAATTGTTTGCCGCTATAAGTTCTATTAAAAAAAAATGGGAGCTTCTCTAACGCCCTATGATAAATCTGCTTGTAGCCAATTGGGTATATGCAGACCATACTTTTTAAGCCTTTAGGTCCGTATTAGGTAAAGACCACGTGTATTAGAATTCTTTTTCGAACGCTCTTTTAAGTTCCCTTTTTTCAAGATAGAGATAACAGTTTTCTACAGGTCCGGCATTGGTTATCGCAATATATGTTTCGCCAAATTGCCTTTCTCTTTCGGCTCTAATATCTTCAGCACTAAATATTTTCCTTGCAATCGGGTCAATGATGCTATCAAATTCCTCTTTTGAAATCGTCGGATTTTCAGAAAATATCTTGTAAATTTTTTCTGAAATGGTTTGTGTTCCTACGCCAATCATTTCAATAGGCTTATCTTTTCCTTCATTCATTTTCAGCAGATCAAAATAGGCTATTTGTCCAATTTCATCACCCTTAGCATTGAGGTTTACAATCTCAAAATCGCGATCAAGATTTTCATTTTTCGAATCAGGTTTTAAAATTATAATATTGTCATAAACCTTTAGAACCTCATATTTTTTAAGGCCTATCGTAAATTGTTTGCCTATATCTTTTGGGGTGATTACTACTTTGTCATACCCAGAAGGAAAGCTTGCCTGTAATTTTACCGTCCCTGAAATACCAAGAGTATCTTTTTTAGATTCTATCTCGAAAGCGCTTTTAATGGTTCTGTAGTTGTACGAAAACTGTTGACCATTTTTGATTCCTGAATTGGATATAGCACCAAAATTAGTTCGTGCGCTTTCCTTTAGACGTATGGGGTTTTTATTTGCATCGAATAAGGTATAATCCACTAATTCTATGGTAAAGATGTCGTCAAGATTTTCGATACCTTCTACTTTAGAGCTAAAAACCACATTAATTTCCTCAAAATGACCTTTCTCTACAGCAATAGCCCCATTAGAAATTATAGTATCTAAACCCGTAGCCAAATTTTCCATGTTGCTAATGGATAACTTATCCCAAGGAGCCATGTAGTCTTCTTTTATTTTATAGGAAAGTTCTCTTGTTTTAAAGAGGTCATTCCCCATACCATAGGTTACTTTTTTAATAAATTCTAGTTGCTTTAAAGCGGTGGAATCTATTTCTTGCCCCATAATTGTTTGAGAAATACCCATGGATAAGGCTAAAAAAGATAAGAGTAGTTTGGTCATTTTTTAAATGTTGGTGCTGATTATGAATACTACGCAATTTATAAATTAGTACGTATCCATTAAGCGTTTAGTTACTTTTTTTATAGAAAAGCCTAGAACATATATTGTTTAGTGTCGTCTCTTCCGTTAGTTTAAAAATGTCTAATACATAAGAAATACTCTCAGCGTTCCAAGCATATTTTTTTAAGTTTTGGTTGTATTTTTTTAGGAGTTCTTCTAAACTTCTTTCATGTACAACACCACCTATTTCTTTTTCTAGTACTTCTAAAAACTGGGATACCGTGTCTATTGATACAGGCCAATTTTCTTCTGCTTCTAGTAGTTTCTTTACAATTTGCTGGTCCGCTTCATTTTGAAAGTTGTGCGCTTCCAAGTGGTCAAAGAAATCGTTGAGGTTCTTAGTCATTTAATTTTAAATAACGACCATCCGTAAAAGGAATAAACTCAAGACCTCTGGTAACGGAGAATACGATGTTTTCAATACTGCTATTTTCGGTGCAGTCTTGAAATACGTATACATTGTCAAAATCAAAATCATTTTTGGAATAGGTGGTAACTTGCGCTTCTAAGGGCATATCAACTATAGCTTCGCATGATAACTGAAAACTGTTTACATAAGAGGTATCCATAGACGTAAGCGTATTTATACCAAATGCCCTATCCAAATCTGCTGTTACAATAATGTCTAGGGTAAGATCTATAACAGAAAAAGTTAGCGTGCTACTTACTTCTTCTATTTCGGTAATGCGGCAACTATCTGGCCCATCTCTTCTAGCGTCTATAGTGCTTATTCTGGGTGTACTGAGCGCTAGTACTTCTACATCATTGTTATCTGTAAAAAGCAGCTCCTGGCTGGTTGTATAGGGTATTATGGCTTTGTCAAAGTCATTTAAGGTATAGGTGTTTTCAATTACGTCTTTACAGCAGCCACTTATTAGAAAAAATAGGATAAAGCTTAAAGGGGAGAATTTCATGTGCTTGCTTTTAGCTTTTGAAGTTTATTTTTTTTATAATTGTTTTGAACTTTTAGGTGCTAGACTCCTAGAGTACAATTGTGATAAGGGGCGCTATAGTCTTATTGATATGATTTGAAGTTATTTATTTAAAACTAATTCATTGTTGGATGTAGTTTTTTAATCCAGAATTAAAAAATTTTATAAGCACCAACTTTTAAATAAATATTTTCGTATTCTTTCTCAGTTTTAATTTTGAATTTTTTCATTACAATATCTCGGATTACATCATCGTCCATTCCAATATACTTTTCATCCATCATTTCGTTGTAAATTTCTAATTCTCTTTTTGTGGGCAAATCCTCTTTTTTAATATTGCCAACTTTTTCTTTGATGATTATATCAAATCGATAATTCGTTCGAACATTTTTTAGGGCTATTTCAGGTGTTACATTTCCTATTTTAGCATTGGGCGCCCATAGTAATTTCCCGAATGTATAACCAGTTCCAATGTCCTTTTTATCATCATAAGCAAATATTAGAATTTCATCAATGTCATTATTTTTTTCTGTTTCCTCATGAACGATGGATTTAAGAGTATTTTCAAGATTCTTTTTCGAAATATCGAATGGCACCACAATAGACATTGTCAATCTGATGAAGTTTGGTAAGTCTTCTAGTTCTTGAGTAGAATAGTCAGATAGTTTTTGTGTCAAAGCTTTCAGGCTTGAAAATTCAGTATTCTCAACCATGAAGTTTGCTATTTTTGTAACGTCGAAATCTATTTTGTACTTCGGTTTAGCTTTCGTAGGTTTTTCTAGTATTGTATCCGTTACAGTTTCCTCTTTTGTAATTGATTCTTTATTTGGTTTACAACTTAATAAAATTAGAACAGGTAAAATCCACAGGGTTTTATGCATAATTTACTTTTTATAATGTGTTTTCTGACTTTTTCAAATTGCTGCTAATGGTAAGTATTTAACAAGTAGGAGATTTAGAAGTACCGAACATTTCATTGAGTACAAAGGTTAATACTAACTAGTGGCTTATATTTTAGCTCTGAATCGTCTATTTTTTTATACATGGTTAAGCACAGTTATTTATATATCTTTATTTGTCAAACGACATTAAATCGGAGTCTTTACCCTCGTATATTGTATAATACGTATATTCATCAGCTCCTTTATACCATCTGTAGCGCGATTGTTTAAATCTAAACATTTTCAAAACTTCATTTACCTGTTCTTGAAATTCCTGCTTATTCTTGTTCGCTGCGAAAACTCCTCCCGAAAAATTTATATATCGATTCCCTTTGCTGCTTGAAGTTACGTCAATATCATTTTCCCATATTTTTTTGGCAACTATTTTTGTATATTCTTTTCTTAAGATCGGAAATTCTCGCACTTGTAATTTTACAACTTTAGATTTTAATTGGGTGGCAAGATTTTTAATTCCTGTGTCATCTGAATTTTCTCCGTCTGCGATTGTTTTTGCCCAGGAAGTAAATAATATTAATTCTATTTGAAGAGATTCGACATTTTCTCTGTAACTTGAAAAGTCAATACCATCCGCAATAGATTTTAATTCACGGTTAAGTAGCTCTTTTTGCTTTATTTTTTCTTCCTCCTTTGTTTTTGCTATTTCCGCATTTTTGGCCAACAATTTTTCTTCTTCAGTTAGTTTGATTAAACTGTCCGTTTTTTTAATAATCTGTTGAGCTTCTTGATACAGAGAATTGTCTTTTTTTACTTTTTTAAGATCTGTCATTGCATTTTCGTATTTCCCCTTCTCAATATATTTATTTGCAGATTCGATATTGGATATAGCTATTTCATCTTTATCTGTTGTCACGATTGAAATAATTACCATGCCAATAAATCCGATAATGTAAAATCCGAAAACTTTAAGTCTTGTTGGTTTTTTTGACCATCTTAAAATTATTGAGGGTTTAATAAGTCCTACGATTAAAGCAATGAAAAGTGCGAAAGCTAAAAAGCCAAAAAAAGCGTTCATATTTGGTTTGTTTTGGTTATTGTTTTTTTAAAAGTTTGCTAACTTACGGATATACGCAAGTATGTATTTTTTAATTTTTCTGTGGGGGGAGAGTTGTAATTTCTTACAGGTACTAAAGTAGCTTAAAAAGAAATGGCTATTCTGCGGGAAACCGCAGAAACGGGGTATTTTCTTTATAATTCTTTGTTTAATCGTTGAAATACACACTTTAGCACTACATAATCGGGTATTTTCAGTATTAGAACGGCTTTAAGAGACAATGGTAAGTATCTTGTCGTAATAGGTAAGAAATTTTAGGAGCTAAGCTTATGGTGTTGCGCTACGAGTGTAGTTCCTAAATAAATAGGAGTTAAGTTGAATAAAGAAAGCTCAAAGATCCTGATTTTAGAATCTATGAGCCTAGAGTAGTATTGTCTCAGATTAAGGCAGAGTTTACTTATTTTTTACATTAGTTCTTTGTTAGCTGCTTTACTTTTTTCTATGATAGCATTCTTCAGAGTATTCAGAAGACAATGAATTAATATCTAAATTATGAGCCAATAAAAAGTCATTTATTTTGTCATCAGTCAAATCATTGATTTCATAATTTTTGAATTCTCTAAAAAAACCTTGAAAATTTAGTCTTAATTTTTTAAGCCTATTTTTTCTCATAATTTCAATTGAATGAGTGAAATTAGCATGATAGGATAAATTCTTGGTAGGTATGATTAATATTCTTTTAACTTTTTTATCTTGGTATGATTCTTCAAACCAACCACAATGGGAATTCATTTGACTGGCTTCATGTTTATTTATTTCAGAGCGAGTATCTAAAACTTCACTCTTACATTCAAACATAATATAGTTGTCATTAATACACCATAAATTATCTGGACCTTTTTTGAATTCTTTGTCAGGTCTTTGACTTAATAATCCTAATGCAAGACCAAGTTCTTGAAGAGATGATTCAAATTTTTCTGAAGGCATACCAAAAACTAATTCATCAGTTATATTGTTTACAGAAAGCATTAATTCCTCATATTTTGAATGTTTGTTAACCCATTCTTTTATTCTTGAAATACGATTTTGATTGATAAAACTAAGTTTCTTATAAACGATACCTCCTTTAGGATGTAAAAGTTGATAATTTTTTTTGAAAGCACTTTTTTGAGCTGTTGTCGACTCAATTTTACTTAGAGAGTATAAATACCTTGCTAAAGATTGTAAATACCAACCTTTTTCTGATTCATCCGAACAGTTGTTGTCGATTACTTTTTGAATTATTTGGCTAGCTTTTTCTGAATCCCCATTATAATGATAATTTTCAGCTTCATGCTCTAGTTTAAATAATTCTAATAGATGATTTTCTTTAGCTTCTGGAATTATTTCATCCATTTGTTCTTTATAGTATTCTTTCCAGCCCTCATCTCTTGTTAATGATTGTTTTAACAATGATGTAATAACTTTATAAGGTTTATCTTCTTTTTCTAAATCTTCTTTGGCTGCTTCAGCAATTTCTAATCCAATTGCTATTTGTTGTCTTGTTTGAGACGAAAAGTATTTATTAGTAGCAGTGCTTTTTATAAATTTAACTAAGTCTCCTCCAATTAAGACAACGGTACTATAGTCTTTTTCTCCTCTAACACTTCTTCCCAATCCTTGCTCAATTTTTTGAGCGATTTTTGTATTTATTACATCACTTGATTTCCTACAATTTTCTTCATACCTATCAGACAAAGACATAAAAAATGGTTTAGAATCAATGATTAATAACCTACAACTGTTATCAGGTAAATCAATTCCATCATATCTATTTACTATAACCACAGTATGTTCATGTTCGCCTGATTTTAAGTGTTGTACAACTTCAAAAATATTACTACTATCACTTATTATTGAGCCAGCTTCTTCGTATTCTTTAGATAGCCTAAAACTAGGAACAAGAGAAACAAAACCAACTTTCTTCTTAGATGGAACAGCTAACTTTTCGATAATAGCATCCCTATGCAGTGATTCATCTATTAATGAAGGAAGTAATAACATTTTTTCACCAGACCATTTTTGATTAGGGTCAATTAAAGGGTTTTTAATTGAATTAATATCAAAACCCAATCCCTTGATGAAAAATGAATCATCTTGAGTAGTTGCTGACATTAAGATTCTTTGTTTAGCATTATTAAAAGTTCCAAAATGATGCATTGGAATATAATATGGTGTTAATTCTATATGATTTCCAGAAACAATGGCTCTATAATTATTAAGATTATTTTTCATTAATGGCCAAGCGAATTGTATGGATTTATTATCCTCATCACTAGAAAGAAGATTTAAAACTTCAGACTTTTTTTCTACCCAACTCCAATATGGTATTGGTAATATTGATTCATATTTTGCATTTTTTATATCTAAGAAACTTCCTTCACCTTGCTCGGATAAATCTTCGGAAAATAAATTGATAAATTCAGAATATAAGTTTTCCTCTTTTTTAATAGTAATTGTGAATGTAGATTTTAAAGAATCTATGCAAGCATGTGAATCGTCTAGAATTACATGGTCAACATTTATTGATTTGTTGTCTAGACCAAATATTGTTTTTCCATTAAAAACTTTCTGAACATGGGTAATCAATATTTTTTCTCCATTCAAGAATGATTCTGGAATATCTCGTGACGAATCAAAAGTGCAATAAGGAATGCCGAATTTTTTAGCTTCTAAAATAGTTTGTTTAACAAGATAAATATTTGGACAGATATACAAACATGGTGAATTATTAGAGTTTAGGCGAGAATGAAGCATTAACAAACCTATTAATGTTTTTCCTTGTCCAGTATGTAATTTAATAATTAAGTTATTATCATTTTGCCTGTTTGCATACCATTCTTTTAATATGAATTCTTGAGCAGGTCTTAATGGTCCGGTTTCACTTTTTCTATCTAAAGAGTCGTAAATTTCAAGAGGATTTATCTTTTTTAAGATTACTTTTTTTCCTAATTTTTTTTTAAAATCTACCATTCTTTAATTTCTTTCAATTTTTTGTTTGTATTGCAGCTAACATGCGGATATACGCAAGTATGTATTTTATAATTTTATTCGTGGGGGAGAGTTGTAATTTCTTACAAGTACTAAAGTAGCTTAAAAAGAAATGGCTATTCTGCGGTAAACCGCAGAAGCGGGGTATTTTCTTTATAATCCTTTATTAAATCGTTGAAATGCATATATTGGCACTACATAATCGGGTATTTTCAGTATTAGAACCGTTTTGAAAGATAATGGTAAAGATTTGGGTGTAAAGGGTAAGAAGCCATTGGAGGGTGAGCTTGGATTTGAGTATCTAAAATGACTTTGTTATTTACTAGGTTGAAAAAGAAACTGCTTTAAAAATTGGTCATTGTGGGCGTAATTTTTTGAATTCTAGAGTGTTGCAACAATTAAAATTGTGGTGTGGCGCTATTTTACCTTTGTTAAGGTTGATTTCTCCTCGGTGAAAACATAACCATCAGCGTCTGAACTATAGTATACTTTTTCTAAATGATAAGTATCTACTTCTTTTTTGTGTATTTTATAAGTATAACCTTCTAAATCAATTGCTAAAAATCTACCTGAGTATGGATACAACATATATATACTTTTACCATGAGGGTCAAATTTTATTTCAGATCTCCCTTCATTATCTTTAAAAATATAATTTCCGGAAAACCATTCATTTAAAACACTGTCTGAACCTTCTTGAACAACTTTATATAAATCATTTTCTTTAATCTCTCTTGAGACTTTAAAATATTCATATTTTTTGTTTTTAATTTTAATAGTTAGTGATGAAGGAGTTATTTCTGAAATTTTAAATATTGTGTCTGTTCTGTTGTCAAACGGTTCATAGTAATATGCAATCAGTTTGTCGTTTAAACTACAACTATATTCTTCCGTGTCGTAAGGTGACCATATTACTACTCTTTTATCTTTGAAAACTATATTCACAAAATCATAACCTGATAATGTAATATCATTCCAATCATTAGCTTTATAGAGTTCATTCTTAAATTCTTTTAAAACCCAAATACCATTTTCTAAATATTTTTTTATTTGATTAGAATATTCTTGTTTAGTAGTAGAAAGAAATCCGTCAAAAACATAAACTACGCTGTTTTTATCTAATTTTACACCAACCCATTCGCCTTTTATTATTTTGTCTTTATCTTTAATTTCTTGAAAAATTGCAGTATGTTCTATGACATTTAATTTGCTGTTTAATTCAAATTTCCCTAATGCTTTTCCTTTTGCTTTATCACGATAAATTAATCCTGAGTTTGCAGTAACATATTTGATTTCTTCGACAGATTTTTTAGAAACAATTTCAGTCTTAATTTCTTTTTGAGTAGTATTTTTTTTATCAGTCTTACAACTTAGAATCGCCAATAATATTATTATGAATGCTTTTTTCAAGTGTAGATTAGTTTTAATGACAGACAACGTACGGATATACGCAAGTATATACTTTTAATTTTTCATATGGCGGAGAATAGCAATCTCCCGTAGCTACTAAAATAGCATAAAAAGAATTGGTTCTGTTGCAGTTTTCTGCAGAAATGAGGATATTTTACTTATCACAGGTTGTCTAATCGTTCAAATACATACATTAGGACTCAATAATCGGGTATTTTCAGTATTAGAACCGTTTTGATAGATAATGGTAATCATTTGGATTATTCGGTAAGAACCCGTTGGAGCTAAGCTTAGGGTTAAGCGCTGTGCGTGTAGTAACTGGAGTTTATTTTTATAAGTTTTGGGTACCTGTTCATTTTTTTCTTGATAAAAAAACGGACCAAACCTGCCTGCCGGCAGGCGGGAAAATCGAGGCTTGCCCCTTCGGATATGGTTCACATTCTTATTCGCTAAATCAAATGAACTCGCTATCGCTCAAACAGCATTTGATTTTTAACGCTCTTTACGGTGGAAATAATAATCCTGCCAGGGATCTAGGCCAACCTACTGACGTTGCAATTTACCGTGCAGCTTAAATCTGATGTAGGTAATGTGTGGCAACGTTTAGTTTAAGGAACTTAGGGCAGTTTATAAGCACTATACTTTGGGTTTTACACTTAGCTAATTTTTTTTGTTTTAGGTAGGCTTTCTTATCTCAAAACTTTTGACAAAACTCACTACTTCTAGCTACTTTAAGAGATTTGTTTATCTGTATCGTTATCCAAAGTGACTAAAAGTAACCACTTTTTTTATTTATCCATCAAGCCAAACTCTTGCAATTTAATTTATCTTTTTAGATCTATTACGAACAAAGATTAGACTAAAACCAATAAGAGTTATCGCATATCCAGAAATCAGCCGAAAAGGCAATGGGATGATGTGCCACAAAATTAGATTAGCTATCAAAATAAGTACTATTCCTGTCTTATTATTTTGAAAATAATTGAAGCTTAAGATTAATAAACCAAGATTAAAAATTTTAGAGCTTGGTCCTATGGTTACAAAAGGTTTCCAGATTGATGGAACATTCGAAATATGATTCGTGAATTCATTACGCATTTCTTCATTCGGAAAGCTCCACCATAAGAAGTCCAATACACACATACCAATAATGCAAGTAATCCCTATTATAGTTAGCGGAATTCCAATTAAACTAAATATTTTTTTAGGAAAGGAAACAACTTGAGGGATTAGTAATACTACTCCAATCAACAAAAACCAATGTGCAAAATCAATAGGTTCTTGAGCGTATACAAAATCATTTCCTTTTGATATTATAACCTGACCAATTAGAAAGAAAACTAATCCAATTATAAAGAATGCTTTGTATGCCAATTCAGTTTTATTTTTGAATTTTTTAGTTTCGGTCATTGGTTTTCTCAAATATGCTGTGAAGTATCAATCTACGTAAGATTTCAGTTCGTATTTTGTTAGGAGCGTCGCAATCTCCTCCGGTTACTAAAGTAAAATAAAAAGAATTGGCTTTGCAACTGTTTTTTGTAAAAGCAGTACATATAATGTATAATTCGTTGTTTAATCATTGAAATACACGTTGCAGGACTACATAATCGGGTATTTTCAATACTAAAACAGTTTTAGGAGATAATGATAAGGATTTGGGTGTTAATAGGTACTATGATTCACACTATGATCTTAATAACTTGATGACCTGAATAAATTGTATGAGTAGAGCGAATAAATTTCATTGTTTTCATCTTTAAAAAAATCGTTCGCAAAGCTTTTATTTATTAAACATAAACCACTCTGTTTAATGATTTCATTATTGCTATTAAAACCATAAATAAATGGCTCTCCGAGTCGCGCCATACCCGCTAAGAATTTGTTAACTATTGGGTTGTCAGAATCAAAAACTTTTTCATCAATCACATCCATCCATAGCAAGCTATTCTTATTATATCTCATTAAATCTCCTATTTCATTTAGTATTTTGTTATTTTCTTTAGACGAAAAATACATAGAGCATCCTTCGAAGATGAACAGAGATGCTTTTTGAGAATCGAAGCCATTATTTAATAATTTTTCGGAGATGCTTTCCGTGATAAAATTACAGCTTATTTGAACTTGAGCTTGCTCTATTGTAGATATAGCATCAATTTGATTGGAGCATTCTTTTCTGTAGGCTAACATTTCTCTTAAATCTAAAGAATAGACTAGTTTCTCTTGAATGTTTCCATTATGCCTTTCGATTCTATAATCTAGACCAACTCCTACAAAAACAATCTGCTTTATAGTATCGGATGTTCTTATTAAAGTCAAGTCTAAATGATGTGTTCTTCCTGCGACTAAGAGTTGTAGCTCTGGTAGAATTTCTAGAAAACGATTAGCTATAACCTTGCCTTGTGCACCAGCAACTTCGTTAGCGATTTGATCTATGAACAATGGGTTGGTTTTTTTGGATTCAAGAAAACGCAGTCGTGCAATTAACTTGGCCGAAGTTTTGATGATGTGCTCAAACATTGCATCTGCTTTCCTATTACTTTTTGACGGCATTAACAGGTTTTTCTTCTTGCAATAATATCTAAATGTGCCTTTAGCGACATCTTGATCATTTTTTGTTCTAAAACTCATTTCTATATCTAGAAGTATGGTGCTTCCACTATGATAACGTTGTATTAATAGTTCATGCTTCTCTTTTGGTACGTGAGCTTCAATGTATGCATCTTCTACAGAAGGTCTTAGATAACTCATTTCAGATTTAATTAACCAAAGACTCATTCCTTTGTTGGCTGTTACTTCATGAACACCCAGAATGGGTTCTGCATCAAGGATACTAGCTAGAGCAACACCGCCAGTATAATCGCCTGCCATGCCTAAAATTAATGCCTGATGTGTACCATGCTGATTAGAACTGAAGCTATTTAAGGGAAGAATAGCCCTACAATAACCCACATTAACTTCAAGAAATTTAAACTCACTGATACGGACAGCCGGGACAGCATCTGTCAAATATTTGGTTGCATTACCAGGGCTCAATATTTTTTTCGCTTCCGTTGAAATAGGTTTCATAATTACTGTAGTTAACGGTTTGGCTAAGCGTAGTGCTTGAGACTAGGAAACCTTTTGTTTCCTTCTGGGCACAAAGCTAAAGCCTCTTATTTTGCCTACCCGCCGTTGAGGTGAGATTTATTTTTCTGTGGGGGGAAGATGCAATCTCATGCAGTTACTAAAGTAAGAAAAAAAGTAATGGTTATAAAACTGTTTTTTGTTGAAGTGGATACTTTGCTTACTATAGGTTATTTAATCGTTCAAATACATACATTAGGACTCAATAATCGGGTATTTTCAGTATTAGAACCGTTTTGATAGATAATGGTAATCATTTGGATTATTCGGTAAGAACCCGTTGGAGCTAAGCTTAGGGTTAAGCGCTGTGCGTGTAGGACCTGAGGTTTATTTTTATAAGTTTTGGGTACCTGTTCATTTTTTTCTTGATAAAAAAACGAACCAAACCTGCCTGCCGGCAGGCGGGAAAATCAAGGCTTGCCCCTTCGGATATAGTTCACATCCTTATGCGCTAAATCAAACGAACTCGCTATCGCTCAAGCAGCATTTGATTTTTAACGCTCTTTACGGTGGAAATAATAATCCTGCCAGGGGTCTAGGCCAACCTACTGACGTTGCAATTGCTTGTAGCTACTATAGTCAAACAAAAAGAATTGGCTGCTCTACAGTTTTTATCATTTTATTTCAAATGCATCGAAAAATTTTTCAAAGACTGCTAGATTTCTATCAAAGGTATCAGGTGTGGATACATATTGAACCCTGTAACAAATACCGTTTTTGAAAATCAGATATATTTTTGATTTATGGTCAAAACTCTCAACTTTTGATGTATTGACTATTTGCCAGGTATTATCTGAATCAAGTAATGTGATGTCAACGTCAAGAAGAAAAGTATGCCATTTTTGCTTTTCGTATGCTAATAATTCTTCAATATTAGTAATGCCTGCGTTCTTGTAGGCATATATTTCTATGGAATTTTCAATTTCATTACCGCTTGATTCTGAAATTAGTTTAGGTAAAGTCCATTCGACGCTTGAAAAGTTTTTCACCGAATCAGTTTTTATTTCGCCAATTAAATTCCAATCTGTCGGTATTTTTGCACGATACGAATAGGTTATGTTTTTAAAGGTAGATGAACCACAGGATTGAAAAGTTACCGTTAAGACAACAAGGGAAACTAAAAATAATTTACTCATTTATGCTGTACGTTTCAATATTGTTAAGGACATTTATAGTAGGTGTCGTCCTTATGAGGTACGAGTAGATATGATCGCCATAATTATTGTTATCATTAGTTTTTCTTTACTAGTTTTCGAGCTTTAACCTTCATTGATTTGTGTTTTTGCTAAATACATTACATTTTACTAATGCACTTAATTCCACCGGCACCTTATATGAATTAAAATTATTTATAATTTAAATCTGATAAATTTCTTTTGCCTTAATCATGAATTCGTGCTTGTTGATTATTCCGCATATCAATTTGGCCAAACTGTAATTAGTTTCTATTAAGGTACTTAAATGTTAGAATGCAGACCTTAAATAAGTTACCTAGTATAATTACTTGTTCTGTCTAAAAAATATTCGAAATGGTTTTGTGTCGTATTTTGAGTGTATGCGACTGGTTGTTTATAACAATATACTTGACTGTAGCTTATTTTTAGCAATTTTTATATACCAATAAGAATATCAGCTTTGGCATATAAATTTCCGTGTATGTTGTGCAATAGTTCTACTTTAAACTTACAGCCAAGAATCATACTCAATCTTCCCTTGAAATTTCACTTTCAAGTTTCAATACTTCATCTCCATCTTCTTGCTCAATCAACAGAGCCTTATTTTCCTTTGTACCATTTCTAGTTACGTCACTGCCTTTTATCTTCAAAGTTATTGATTCCTTATATGATTTTTTCACCACACCTTTAGCTTGCCCTTGGCCCCATTTCCATTTTACATTTGTTCCTTCTTTTATCATTCTGTTTATTTAAGTTAAAATTCTAATTGTATCAATGCGGTTTATGCTCAATTTATATTTTCTGTCGATGACAACGTACGCATATACGCAAGTAGGTTTTTTCTTTTTCTATTTTAAAAGCCAAATTTAAGGATTTGGCTATCTTCATAAACCTAAACAAGCCCTGTAAATGAGTCCGAAATCAGCATTTTTTACGGGTATTGTTGGCGGTAGTTTTTTTGTTGTAAATATTCTAATCTAATATCACTTAATTTTTAGTCGACCAGGACGCCTGCAAACCATTAGCTATGAATTTTCTTAATGAAGAGCCATCTTTGTTCATAATGTAAAGATCTAAATATTCACCACCATCAGAAGAAAAAATGAGTTTAGAACTATCAGGTGACCAACACAGGTCCCAATTCGAAACAGTATCATGCGTAAGTCGTTTTTGATTAGAACCATCTATGTTCATTACGTAAACTTCTTGATTACCGTCCCTGTCTGAAATAAATGCTATGAGTTTACCGTCTGGAGAAACCTTCGGAGCTTTATCATTAAAAGTGTTATTTGTTAATGTAATTATGTTACCGCCATCGCTATCGGCAATACAAATTTGATTAAATTCTGATTTGGAGTGAAAGAGTATTCTTCCATCTTTCATAAAACAAGGTGCTCTGCCGCTCAACGTTTTTAGTTGGGTCTGTTTGCTACCATCGGCATTCATCATCCATATTTCTTCTTGCCAGTTTCCCTCCGAATCCTCGTATTCCCTTGCAAAGGCAATTCTTTTTCCATCAGGAGACCACGTGGGTGAACTATCCCATTTGTTTGCGAAGTGTGTTAATCGCTTTCTATTAGTGCCATCGTTATTCATGGTATGAATAGACCAGGTGTTTCCGTTATCATACTTTGCATAAAAAGCGATATGTTTTGCATTTGGTGACCAATCGGGATAGCCATCAGATCCTGCATAATTTGTGATTTTAATTTTAGTTTTTCCGTTAGCATCAGTCAGAAATACTTCTTTATTACCTGAATCGTTAGATGAATATGCAATAGGATATAAGTTTTTGCTACAAGAGCAAAAGAACATAAAAATTACTATTAGAAAATGTATCCTCAATAATTTACTCTTTATTCGTAGTGATTTCATTTTATATCTAGGATTAAATTACCTATAAAGTTTATTAAATGGCAAGTAGGGCAGTAGAAAGCGATAAACTTTCGGTTTAATCACAAGCCAAACCTTTTATTTTTTCTTAGTCAATTCCTAAATCATTTGTAATCGAATGTTTTAATTCAATTTCGCTTATGGGAATCCCCATATTTTCACTTATTATTCCTGAAATAATTCTTTCTATTTCATATTTGTCGGTAATACTTTGAATGTCAATTATAGCATCAAAGTTCAATGATATAGTCCAATCGATTAACTGTCTAATTGTTCCTTTCGATATGGGTAAAGTTCGTTTTAAGGTTCTAATTCCCAAAATTTTGACATGACAATCTAGATTTGGATTAAAATCAAGAGCAACTAATTCCGGTAATTTTAGCCCGAGTTCAGTTTCTATTTTTTTCCAATTCGTTTTTAGTTCCAACTGAGTGAATAATTCCGATATTTTAGTATCAGGTTGTACAATTACTTTCTCAAAATCTAATGTTTGGTATGCTTTTCTAATACGATAAAATATTAGTTGCTTTAGACACTTTTCGGTCGGATTTATTGAAATCCTTTTAAAAACAGCATCAGCGAAATCTTGAACAGTAAAAATTTTTTCGCATTCATCATCAGGAATTCTAATTCCAAATGTGTCCTCTACTGACACAACTAATTCTACTGAATCTAATCCCATTTTCGGTTTTGCTTAATGTCTTACAGCGTTAAAGGTATGAAACGTAAGGCAGGTGATAAGCACTTTCGTTTCGGTTTATTACTTAGCTAAATATAAGAACTTTGCTTATATCTTATAAACGCCAAACTTTATTGATGGCGTCTTTTCAAATCCTCACAGGCCTTTAGATTAAGCAGAAAAGACCTATGTTTTTTTTATTCAAATTTTTCTTTACGTTCTTTAACTACTTCTCCTATGTATTTAATAAATTCTTTTTTTTCCTTAACAGAAACATTATGTTTTTCAAATCTTGCAAAATGCAAATCTGCAATTGTTTCAAAATCAAGTTCACCAACAAAGTATTGTTTCGAAATATGGTTTATTAGGTCGTTTAAGTTTTCTTGGTAAAGTTTAGCTCTCTTTTTAGCTTTTTTATTTCCAAGTATTAATTTCCATCTTTCAATTTTTGTGCGTTCTAATGTCAGGTAAGATAAATCAGCAGGAATATTAGAAACAGTCAGTTTGTTTACTTTTCCTTTTTCATAACAATATGCACATTTTCCTGAAGCCCATTCTAATTTTTTATTCAGTCTATTTATATCATCGTTGTCTACAAAACCTTTACCAAGACATCTTGGGCATTTTTCTGTCGGTTTTTGGAACAAATTAATAATCATGATGGTTTTTTTAATATTAAAGCTAACGGAGATATGTAAGTAACTATTTTTAATAAATGGGGAGCCTTGTAAGCTCTTGCAGTTACTAAAGTAAAATAAAAAGAATTGGCTATGCAATTGTTTTTCGTAGAAGTGGTATATTATCTGAATGATAGGTTGTGCTTTGCAATTGCCTAATCCAAACATTTTTAGGTCTCAACTAATTAGGAGCGCAAGAAGTGTGAAACCCTTCAATATGTAGCTTCTTTTAAGATTACTTTGGTTACTTTTTGGGTGTTAATGGTAATTATTTGACCATCTTGATCATAAAGTACAAAGGTACCATCATCATTGGTCACCAAAATATCGTCTGTATAAGGAGACGCAGAATAGTTGCTAAAACGTTGATCTGATAGCAATTGGTTTTTTTCTTTTGATAAGAGTTTAAAACCATCTTTATCTTTTTCAGAAACAATAAAAATGGAAGGGCATAAATAGTCTATGTTGACGTATGGAAGCTTTGTAATCATTTGCTTTTCTTGATCTAAATAGTAATATTCATTGGCAGTAGCGTCCTCTAGGTCTATATAAAAATACTTGTCTGAAAAATTTTGTGTTTCAGAATTGTACATAAACGAAATTTCTGAAGGAAATGTCTTTATGATTTTTCCATTTTTAGTTATAAAATCTGTTCTATCATTTAGTTCGTGTACATAAATATTTCTAAGTGGCGCACTATTTTTTAGTGTAGGTAAAAGTACAAGAGTATCTCTTCTGTTTTCTAAATAGAGGGTAAAAGAGGCGACATTCCCTTTTAAAATCTGTTTATTTACTTGTCTAGAGGCATTATCTTCATTGTTAAATCTCAAATCCAGATATTTAAAAACCTTAAAAAGTTCTTCTTTTGTTGTGGCGTTAAAAGCATACTCATAACTATCTTTTATGGCATTTAATCTGTTGTTATAATTCTCCTCTGGCGTTTCTATGAAAGAATTACTAAGACCATTTCCTGTTTCTAAAACCTTACCGTCTTTATTATAATAAATTTCTTTTAACGGGGTTCCTTTATGATAAGGGTAATAGTCACTAGGCAACTCATATTCCACATAATTATCTTTCATTTTCAGAAGTTTGATACCGTTTTTTTGAACACCAATTTCTTCTTTACTGAAATGAACCGTATCAATTTTTGCCACATACTTCAATTTAATTTCTAGTTCAAAACTATCTATTCGTTTTAACGTATTAATTGAAATAGCGTTTAATGGAAAGGCATAGGCTTCTACGGGCAAAGCAGTTGTATCACGAGTACCACCGTGGTAAAAGATTTGTTTGATTGTTAAATCTTCTTCAGAATCAAAATTAATAGGATAGTGTGGTCTGTAGGAGCTGTTGTCAAATTTTTCAGTGAAGGTAGTGGCACCATTATACCTACTAACTGCTCTTATAGATGATTTGTTGTCTTCAAGATATTGATTAAAATAAAGACCTTGCTGAATGGAGTCCCTGAAAGCTATGTGATTATTGTTTACTAATGCCGAAGCCACATTCTGTTTCGCTGTATAGCTTTCCTCAATAGGTTCATATGATTTAATTTTATTTTTAAAATAAGTATCTTCTTGTTCATAAATGGCAGCTATTTCACTAATAATTTTAGTTTTATGGTCTAAATAATATTCATAGTTAGCTTCAGTTTGCTCTTTTATTTGCTGTACGCTGGTGGTATCTAAATAGGCCCTAATTTCTTCTTCTATCTGTTCTATTTTATGAGGATTAAGACATAATTTTTCTTGTGCTGCCACCATTTGTGCCGTAACCACTTTCTGAGGGGCAACACTCTTGTTTTGTGAAGTGCAAGACATTACAGATAGTAAGCCTAAGATCAAAGTTATTTTAAGTTTTTTCATGTTTTTAAATTTGATTTCAAGGACGCATATATGCTGGTGTAGCATTGAAAAAGGTACTACATTTTATATTTCTTCTAAAATTGAGGTACCAGCAGTGTTATCTCCTGAAGTCCATTTCCAAGTTTCATAAAGTCTTATTTTTCCATTTGGCATAATTTCTGGTTTAGAGAAACAAATGCCTGTCATTAATTCTCCTTTTGTATTTACTTGGTGGTAACGCATTTCAATAGTACCTTCTGCAGCTACTAACCCAATCAAGTGGCCAGAAATAATTTGTCCGCCTCTGTAAACTGAAGTCAGAATATTTCCGGTTTGTTTGTACTCAAAAATTGTTTCTGAGGTAGTTTCCCCATTTTCAGAATTAGAAATGGGTCTGAATTTCTTATGGTTATAATTCATTTTTATACTAGTGCTATTGGTTTTGTGATTAGTCGCTATTTCCGGTCTTACCACCTTCTGTTCTTGGTAGCCTTTTTAAGTTTTTTGTTTTGATGTGCTTCTTTTTTAAATACAGTTGATGCAAAGTGACGTTCTAAAGCAGCAATAAACTTGTTTTTTATACCAAGAATAAGCTTCTTTTTATACTGTCTTTTTTCATACCACCAGGCAATTATAAAGATGACGCTGACTAAAATAAAATCCCATGGGTTATTATATACGGCAGGGACTTTATAGTATAAACTGACACCTATGGTAGGTTTTAGGTATTGCAATGCAAAATAGAAGGCGATTAAACATCCAAGGCCAAAAATAAGCAACAAATAACGATCTCTTTTTAAGTGTTTCTTCACAGTATTGTTAAGGGTTACAATGGCTGCATCACTGAGTAATTCATGTTTTTTTTCATACATTTCATGCAACCATTTTAGCCGTGTTGGAATAGCACTTTCATTTACCTTATCAGAACTATGCTCAACATAATAGGTATTGTAATGCAAGTAATCTTCTGCGGTGATATTAAGTTTTGGATAAAGACTAAATACAGCCATAAAAATATAATTTGATGATTTGTTTATGAATGTTTAGAACTTTCATGGAGTTGTAGTTTTGATACTTTGGTTTGTATTAGAATTAAAAGTTTTGATGAAGTGCTAAATGCAGCATTAGGTTTTGGGAGGTAAAGTAATTATTCCATCATTTAACACCCTAATATGTATTAATAGATAATTTTTGATTTCTAAATAGACATATCTAAAAGTGTAGACACTAAATGAGAAGAACCCTAAGAATACAAAGTAAAGCCCTTCTGGCATTGGTTTTATATCATCATTTTGTTGAGTTTCTATAAACATTGCTATGAGATAATAGGTGAGTAGAGGTGAAATGAATAGAATTGCCATTCCTTTAAATATTATTCCAGCCGCTGCGTGGTCTTCCGAAGTTAATTCATAAGATGCTTTGTTTTCATTAATAAAATAATCAGGTTTAGTAACAATGAAGTCTTTGTTTAGATCAAATTTATCTTTTATTAATTCAAAAAATAATTCTGTCGTTGTTTTAGAAGTGAAAGTATACTGCTTAAACCCTATTTGTTTTTTTATAGTCCCATTTTCAATAACTAATTGTTCCTTAAGTTTTCCTTTTTCTAAATAATCAAATTTCAAAAGTCCCGTTTTAGAAGAAAATAGAACTTTTGCGAAAGCTTCAGAGCGACCAATGTAATTTTTTAAATTTAGGCTGTTTAGGTAACGGTTTGTAGCGGAAAGAATCCATTTTTCTTCAATACAATATTTTTTTATTTCATTGGAGTTTATGGCGTAGTCGTTGGTTATCTTATAACCATTGGAATTAAATAAATCTTTAATTACGTCTCCTTTTGTATAAATGATTCCCCAAAATTCCATTCCTTATTTTTTTGACTATAATATATTAATTCATGTGGTTAAAAGCACTAATCTGGCAATCTCGTTTGTTATTTCATGTTTTTATTCCAGCAAGCAGTATGCCGTAAGCAATTACCAAACCAGCGCTACATAGTATAAATTTCCCTGATTTATAATTTCGAGAAATAATTGACCAATTAAAGAGGAAGATAAACACAGGCAGAAAAAAAGGATAATAGTCATAACTAGATTTTAAGTCTATTCCAAAACCATCAAACCTTAGCGGCGTGTGGAAGGTTAAAAACTTTGTAAAAACAAAAAGAACTAACATAAATATAAAAATGGAATTTGCATTTGTAATCCTATTTTTAAAGGTTGCTTTTCTATTTTCATAGGTTGGCTTGCTCGTCCAAAAATACATGGTATAACAAAAACCAAGAGACGATGATGTCAAGGCTATTAAAAAATTAGTATAGCTATTTGCAGAAAATTGTGCCATTGAAGTGACATTGTTAGTGGTCAGATCAAACGCTAAAAATAATCCCTTATCTAAAAGTCTAAACCAGAAATTTATCAACAGGCCATATCCTATGCCTAGAGCGATCCCTCCATAGCATCTAAAAGTTCCAATTTTATTAAGGGTAAGAACAGGTTTTATTTTTTTCAAAGCCTTTTGTTATAGTTAGAATGTGCGTTAGTCTTAGCGGGTTAGCCTCCTTGATTTATAAGGTAAAAAGGTCTTTCAGTTCCATCATCATAAGGCGTTAATCCTTCAAAAAACACATTATCTTCATCTTCCATTTGCTCACAGATTTCATTATGCACTTTATAAAGAAATTCTTTTAAAGAAAACCCCTTACTATTAGTTGTCTTTACAACAAAGCTTTCTTCAAATTGGTCTTCCTCACCGTCTTCATTTTCTCCCCAATACATATACCCAACTGTTATTTCTTTAGAACGATTAAATATCCGATCAATGTCTATACTGCTATTTGGTTTTATACGGGTATTGTATTCAAGAAGTGCTTTAGAAAAGAGTTCTAGACTTTCAAATTTGTCGGTTCTAAAACTCCACAATACATCCGTTAATAAATCTTCAGGTTCAATTTTCATCGTTGTTGGATTATTTTTACGCTCTTGTTTTCGCAGTTCGGGCCTTATTAACGTAGGATCTATTTCATCTGTCAGTTGGATATATTTAGCTAAACTATCTTTTTGCATAAAATAGCTGTAGGCACCGGCTAATTGTGCATAGACACGTGGATTTTTAGGATCAATAGTCAAGGATTTTTTAGAACAGCTGATTGCTTTTTCAAGGGTTTCTAGTTCTTTTGTTTTAAAAAATAGTTGGCCATAACTTAGGGCCTTTGATTCCCAAACTTTTGCATTGTGAGCATTTAATTGAATGGACTCATCAAAAAAAGCAAGAGACTCCTCAAAGTGCCCGCCTTGACCCGTTAAATTTCCGTAGCCCCAGTATATATCTGCATTGCTTTTATCCAATAACCAAGCCTGATTAAAACGTTTCATAGCGTCATCTGTCTGATTAGCATCATATAAGTCCCAAGCCAAATCTATATGATGCACTGCGGCTGCAGCTCGGCTTGAATAAATTTGGTCACATTCTTGTAAAAATTGAGCATCTATACGCAGCTGTTCTGCACATTTTTCAACGGCTCCGTATTTAGGTAAGATATCAATGCCTTCGGGACAATCTGTATTGGAGCAGCTATGTAAAAAGAGGCTTATAAAAAGAAATAGGATAGGCTTCATGATGATTTTTATTTCTTATTTAGTTCAATTAGTCGGAGGCTTCGTTTTATTTCTCTTTTAAGGCCGTCTTTTTTAACCTCAGAATATAGTTTCTTTAAGAAGGCTTCACTTTCCTGTATTCCGCTAAAGGCTCGGATAATTTTCCATGTGATTACCTCATCTGCTTTATTTCTATAATAGCAAGATTGGAGCGGTTTGTATATGCTCTTTGTTTTAAAATTGAAGTTGATATGACCGATAGTATCAATTAATTCGCTCAAAGCAATCATATCTGTAGTTTCTAATGCTGTTAATAATTCAGGAATTGCTTTATCTCCTATTCTAATTAAAGTTCTACTCGCAATATCTCTTGGCAACGGATAGCTATCTTTTGAAAATTCTTTTTCAGGTATTTTTTTATGCTGATTAGTTCCAATTTTCCCTAAACATTCTATGAGTGGAGGTATCACTAGTTTACCAAACGTAGATAGGGTATTACAAATTTCAATTTTTGGATATAATTTTTTTTCGTTTTTTAGAGCGTTAATAAGAAGTTCTATAGTTTTTGCCCCTTTATCCTCTTTTAACAATCGTGCTCCTAGGGTTCTTTCTGTGGCTATTTTACTTCTTAGTAATGTGATTTTTTGTTCAAAGGAGTTGTTTAAATACTGAGAGTCAATTCCAGTTTCTAGATATCCTCTATTTTCAAGTTGCTCCTGTTTATTGCTCATTTTTATGATACTCAATATAATTACACTTATTGATGAACAAATGTTACAACGGGGGTCTTTTGACTGATAATCCTACCAGAAGCTAAATTAGCCTTAACCTCAAACTGAACGGTGTTAGGAAAATAGTAAACATCTATTAATCTAAAAACAACATCATCAGGCTCGTAGTAGTAAATCTCGCGGTATTCATTTATGGTTATGGGCTCGTCATCATAATTATAAGTTATAAACTGGTGGGTAACATCTGTTATTTCTTCTGTTGCAGTATCCGTAGCCATAATTTGGAAGGAGGTAATAGGGTCTGTGGCAATATATTCGTCACTAGCGCAGCTACAGGCGTTTGCAGTAGTAAAACCAAGGCTATTAAAACTTAATTTCTGTTGTACTGCACCAATTTGTGCTACATCATAAGTAACCATCATAGTGAGGCCAAAATCTAGCTTGTCAGCATTGTTTTTGTCTTCCAATGGTGTGAATGGATATATATTCATATCCCACAGCTCTAGGCGTACTTCATCATATAATTTATCAAAAGTTTTTTTATCCTCACAACCGCAATCGATGACACAGGAGCTGGCCATAAACTGAACTAGATATAATAGTATAACTGCGATAATTTTTTTATTCATAGCACCTTTATGCTCAATTAGGGTCTAAAATACATAATTATAGCGCTTGTTTTACGCATTAATTGCAGGGCAAGTAATATAGAGCATCAATGGGTGCCGTTTACTATGTATTACTGAATTACAATTTCATCGTCTTTAAAAATAATATACCAAGAATATGAGGAGGTCACATAAGCTTCATTATCGCTACTATAAGAGGGTTCAACGTTGGTAAGCGAAGCGATAACCGTTTCACATATTTCGGGTAGTTCAGGGTTGGTACTTTTGGTCCTGAATACTGATGGGACGCCTTCCTGGTTTACCCGAACACCAATAATAAGAGTATCTGCCACTAAGGCGACCTCTTTTTGTTTAGCGAGTGCTAACACTTTATTATTTATGGTAGTTAAAAAGCAGTCTTCTGTGGGCGTGTTTATACATTCAGGCAGTAAGGGTGTCCTAGTGGCATTGCTAAATTTTGGCATTTTAGAAGCCTGAGTTTCCAATTCCTTACGGCCAATAAGGCTGCTCTTTGGCATGGTGTTGTGCTCTGATTCTAGTTGGTAGGTGAGCTGAACTTTATGGTTGGGGTAGGTGTTTGTTTCTGGTTGTAAGGTGTTAGACATTTGCAAGAGTAGTGTGGTGTTTACATGCTCTTCTGTCCAGTAGATTAATTTGTAATAGTCATCAATATCATTAATAGGGGTTTGAGCGTCAAATGTGCCATGCTCCGCTTTCTTTGTATTGGTGGCACTTGTTATTTTCGCTACGTTTATAAAGTGATCTGCAAGCGCTTTCCGGAATGCTAGACTTTTCTTTTGATAGGTATCGTCTGTATCTAATTCATACCTAATTTCTGCAACCACCGAGTCTTTTTTTGCATACACATAACGTACAATAAGGTCTAAATTTGGAACTGTTTGATCTTTTCGGATAAAGGAGATGATATCATAATCCTCCGAAAGCGCATAGACGCTAGGGTCTATAACTTCTCCGCCGGTATATTGTTCTTCAATAGTTCTAAAATGTGATAAGCTAAACCCAGTAAGGTCTATATCTTTTCGTTCCACACAAGAAATTAGGATACATATCAATATTAGAATAGAAGCTAGGGTGCGTTTTTTCATGCTAGCACTACTTAAGGTTGGTATATTTTTCAAGGTGCATATACAATGTTCCAAAAACTTCATCTTCTCTTTCGGCAATATATTTCTTGGCTTTAATATGGAGTTTAGTATCGTTCAAAGAATAGGTGCCTTTAATATGCATTGGAGCAGCTATAAAATCAATAGAACTATTTTTGGAGTCAATTATGTATTCGCCTGAGTATTCATCACCAGAAAGCACTAAAATGTACCTGTTGTCAGCCGTTAATTCTACATATGAAGGCAATCCATTCATAATTTCATTACCTCTATTACTTTCTATGGATACAATAGTCCATTTACCTATAAATTGATGGTTATTGGTAGCGCATGATACAAAGAACATAGTTATACAGCACCATAGAAATAATTTCATAGTATAGTTTAGTGATGCAATGTAAGGAATATACTATAAATAGGTTTGAGCATGTACGCTTGTTAAAATTTTCATTGACTGTTGTAGAAATCGCAATGTCACTTCGAGTGAATTAGTTTGGAGCGTTAGCGGAGGAATACTTAGCATCGAGAAGTTATTGTGTTCAAAGGTTCTCGATATAACGCTTATTTCGCTTGCACTACACAAGCGCCACTCAAACTGACAGTTTGGTGTTGATTCTAGTCTAAGTTATTTCGTGAACGGTTGTTGAATTTTTAAGGGTAGTTGTTGAAATCGCAAGGTCACTTCGAGTGAATTATTTGGGAGCGCTAGCGGAGGAATAATTAGTATCGAGAAGTCATTGTGTTCAAAGGTTCTCGATACAACGCTTATTTCGCTTTCACTACACAAGCGCCACTCGAACTGACAGTTTGGTGTTGATTCTAGTCTAAGTTATTTCGTGAACGGTTGTTGAATTTTCGAGGGTAGTTGTTGAAATCGCGATGTCACTTCGAGTGAATTATTTGGGAGCGCTAGCGGAAAAATAATTAGTATCGAGAAGTTTTAGTGTGTTCAAAGGTTCTCGATATAACGCTTATTTCGTTTGCACTACACAAGCGCCACTCGAACTGACGGTCTCCTTTTTTGGTAACCCCGATGTTTTTATGAATGGTTGTCGAATATTCAAGGACACTTGTAGAAATCGCAATGTCACTTCGAGTGAATTAGTTTGGAGCGTTAGCGGAGGAATACTTAGTATCGAGAAGTTTTCATGAGCACAAAATAATTTATTGATACACCGCTGGTTTTTTAATAAGTAATCTAAGGCCTTTTTTTTAGAGCTATCTGAGAATAGTAGCACAATTGATAAGGATTAGAAATTAACAGATGTTGTGTAGAAAATTTTTCTATTTTTAAGACTATTATAGGTGCATATTTTAACTATACTAAAGAAAATGATACCATGAAGCGACTAGTATTACAACTTTTATTATTTAGCTTAACCGCTATTTTTGCTCAAGTTGACAAAAATATTTATGAATTAAATGCAACTGGAAATTTATTGACCGGTGATGTTAAGGAAATTATAGATCGTAACCTGAATGATAAAAAGATTGTCTTTCTAGGCGAGTCAAATCATTACTTTGGTTCTGACTTAAAAGCTAAAACTGAATTTGTAAAATACTTAGTTTTAGAAAAAGGCTATAAGGACATTGCATTTGAAGCTGATTTTTTTGGACTTTATTTTGACCACAATAATAACATTGAAGAAAACCTGTATCCTTTTTGGTCACGTTCTATTCAAGGTGAAGAACTTTTTATTTTTCTAAAAAAACATAAGGTAACTATTTGGGGGTTTGATAATCAAATGACCTCTGGTTTTAGCAGGGAAAATTTTCCTATTAAGTTAACCAAATTTTTAAATGATAATGCTATAAACGTTGACGAAAGTTTTATAGAATTAATTGAAGTTTTTATAAAAAATAGAAGTCTTGCAAATAAATTAATGGGAAGCTCAAAACTAAACATGTTAGTCAATGAACTAAGTATTACATTAAAAAATGAGAAAGTTATAGAGAATAACCTTTGGTTTCATTTTTTAGAAAGTTTCAGAAGTGATGTTATCATGAATTCTACAGATAATGCTAGTCAAAAAGCAACGATAATCAGAGATAAGCAAATGGCACAAAACTTAGATTTTATTGTGAAGACAATGCCTGAAAAAAAATTTGTGGTGTGGCTTCACAACTCACATATGATTAAAGATAATTATGGCACTCATAGTGGTCAAACAATGGGTTTTCAATTTGTAAAAGCAAACCCTAATAGTTCATATCACATTGCATTTTCATCCATTCATATGCCTTATAGAAAACCAAAATGGATTCAAAAGTCAAGTAATAACAATGAGAATATATTACATTTCTTACCTACTACTGAAAAAAATTATTTTATTGATTCTCGACAAGTTATTCGTGAATATCCCGAATATCTAGAAAAGGAATATGAAGGAATGTTTATAGTAGAAAACCGTAAAATAAAAACGAATTGGTTCAAGCATTATGATGCTTTAGTTTTTATTTCAAAAGGGGAAGATGTAAAACTCATAGAATAACATGGACCTAGTTAAGTTTGATGCTATTTCAAAAGGAATATTAAGAGTCGCTCATAATTTAGGTTATGTGGAATTATAAATCAGTTTCAAGCATCGAAACTATAACAATGGGCAGGGAGCAAGTAGTGCAAATTACGCCAGTGCCACTTACAGCTATAAATATGTTTTACGATAAAAAAATAAAAATGGAAGAAACTGTAGATTTAAGAAATCAGCCAGAACTAAAAATAGTCTTTAAAACGGATGAATTTGAAGTCATAGACCTGTCTGACCCAAAAAATAATGGATCATACTCCTTTAGTTCATTAAATAAGGTAGCGCTGAATGCGGAAAAAGCCAACTGGTTGTTTTCTGCATTTACGGTTGTTGTCGAGTTTTTTGTTGGAAGTGGTTCTGCTAAAATATATAAGAATAAAGCATATTTGAATCTTAACATGGATAAAAGAGATTTGAAAATTTGGCTTATAGATGCAGATTTTGAAAAAGCCAAAAGAGCAACAGACCTCTTAAGTAAAAAAAGGGTCTTTGCGTGATATGGGATATAGAAAAACACTTAGAAAGAATGTTATTACACGCGACTAGAAGTTAGGGACCTAATAAAAGTTCTAAAGCGCTACATATAATTTTCAAAAATTTAGATTAACTTAATCGGCTAACGTATGTATAGGAAGCGTCTCACCTATAAAACGGCAGCAGTTAAGTATCTAAATAAGCATAAAATGACACAAGAACTATATCAGGAAGCGATGAAATTTGCTGGAGAAAAACACAGCGAACAAAAAGTGCCTGGAACCAATGCGAACTACCTCTTGCATATTTCCAATGTGGCTATGGAAGTGCTACTAGCTTACCATCATGACGACAGTTTTGATCTTGATTTTGCGCTTCAAATTGCCATACTTCATGATGCCCTTGAAGATACGAGTGCCGACTTTGATGAAATTAAAAATAAATTTGGAGCACCAATAGCAGTGGCGGTAAGAGCACTAACTAAAGATGAAAAGTTACCTTCAAAGCAAGATAGGATGCTGGATAGCCTAAGGCGAATTAATACCCTAGAAAAAGAAGTAGGATTGGTGAAATTAGCAGACCGCATCACCAATTTACAGCAACCGCCAAACCATTGGAGCCAAGAGAAAGTTGTAGCGTACCGTGAAGAGGCTACGCTAATTTTGAATACTTTAGGGGATAAAAATGCGTATTTACGTAAACGATTAGCCGCTAAAATAGCCGAATACAAAGCGCACATAAAAAGTCTGTAGCAGTATCTTAGTTTCTTTCAGTACTTTAACGGAATAGGATAACACCAAAAATAGTATGATGAAATTTGCCTTTTTCTTATGTAGCGTAATATTTATGTCGTGTTCCACTAAAATAAAAAATAGAGAAAATAACGTACCGATAACTCCCGCATATCATAGTGTAATTACAAGCAAATTGTCTTTCGAAGAAACACAAAACGCTTTACGGAATCAACTTCTCAAATCTAAACCCAATGAACTTCTAAAATCTAGTATATTACAAGAGCTGTACCTCAGAGGGCTGGTAGAGCAAGTAGAGGACAGGATTGTGTTTGAGCTTCCTTTTAATCTTCACGGATTTGATTGTGGTGCGCCCGACTGTTACGTTACAGATATACGTTTTGAGATTGCCGCTAAAGAGCCCATCGAGTTTCCAGAAACTATTCCTTTTATAATAGTAGAACATGGCTGTGGTATTGAAAAAGAAATAGCCGAAGAAGGTGTCTTTGAACGTATAGAACAATCTCCAACGGCCGTTCATTACTATGCTAAAAAGCAAAGGGGCAGCTTGGTATTAATCAGTGACCCGAACAAATTATATTATTTTCCAGATACGGAACTCCATACAATTAAGGTAAATGCTATTGATGAACTATTTGCTACTTATGATGAGGAAGATAAACAAGCAATAGAACCATACCAGTCTTTTCTAATGACGACCAATGAATATGAGTTTTTTATAAAAAATTAATCATGAATCTAAAGAAAGCATCAGTAACGGAGTATATGGATTTAAAGAAAATCTGTACCGATGCGTATGCGCTAAATTTTCATGACCATTGGAATGAAGGTGGCTTAGAATGGTATCTAGAGCAGGAATTTAGTGTAGAAAGGATAATGGCCGACTTAGCCGATGATACTACCGAGTATTTTTTTATAGAACATAAATTAAAGCAAGTGGGTTTTCTTAAAATTAAAACAACTTCGTCAACAGATTTGCCTTTTGACCATTCCGTAGTATTGGAAAAAATATACTTACTTCCAGAATGTATTGGATTAGGGGTTGGAAAATGGGCACTAGGTACCCTTATAGAAAAGCTAGAAGCGCGCGGGACTAAAAAACTATTTTTAGCGGTGATTGATACCAACCTAAGTGCTATTGTTTTTTATGAAAAACTAGGTTTTAGTTATCATAGCAAAACAAGGCTAGAGATTCCGTATTTTAAAGAAGAGCTAAAAGGAATGCATAGAATGGTTAAAGAATTAAATTCAAATAAATAATAGCATGTTCGGAATCATAAATTTTGAGGCTTTTTTACTCGCGGGATTACTTATGAATATAACCCCAGGAGCAGACACCATGTATATTCTTGGCAGAAGTATAGCTCAAGGAAAAAAGGCTGGAATTTTATCTGCATTAGGGATTTCTACAGGCGCTATTTTCCATATTATTTTTGCCACCTTAGGCCTGTCTATACTCCTTGCTAAATCTGCTGCGGCATTTGAAATTGTTAAATATTTAGGTGCTGCTTATCTTATTTTTTTGGGACTTAAAACAATCTTTAAAGGAGCAGATGAAAAATTTGAGTTAGGGAATGAAACGAAGCGGGTAAATTATAGAAAAATTTATTTTTCTGGAGTACTGACCAATATTTTAAATCCGAAAGTAGCCTTATTTTTCCTAGCTTTTTTACCACAATTTATAGATCCTGAGTATGTGCAAAGCTCACTTCCATTTCTAATTCTTGGCTTCACCTTTTTACTAACGGGAACCATCTGGTGTTTAATTTTGGCCTTATTTGCGTCAAAATTATCGCATCGCATTAGAAAAAATTACAAAATAAAAATGTGGTTGGATAAGGTAACAGGCGGAATTTTTGTTGCGCTAGGAATAAAACTCGCATTACTAAAAAAGTAAGGTATCCTTGTTTTCCTCTTTATTCGGCTTGCATCGTTAACTGGTGCCACCTACGCTGCCATGATTTTCTATGTATCCGATCACGGTATTGGTTTACATCAAAATTTGGAGTAGGTTTAACTATCAATAAAAACAAATCTTCTAAACCATAAGGGGCACAATAGGCTAGCTCATCAAGAGTAGTTAAACGTACCGCAATGGCCGTTGCCGTTTCTGGCCAATGAGAAATTGCTTCTTCACAGGAGGCATAGGGTTGCTGCCCATTTCTAAGATGCATTCTTGCTTGGTTTTTAACAGACCAGTTTAGTGTGGGGTGAAGGGCTTTTAATCGTGCTTCAATTTCTTGGTCTTTTACTTTGGTGATGTTGCTACGGTCAAAATAAATAACATCAATATCATTCAAAGGCGTACGGGTAAAGCCATGTAATACATCCCAGATTTTATTACGTACAAAGCCAGCACCAATCCAACAATCTTGCAAGGCTACATCGCGTACAGTTGCCAAAATAGCAAGCATCCAAGCATCCGCTTTAATATGCTGTATCAGTTGTTGTTCTAGCGTTGGGTTCATGTTGAGGTGTATCTATTATGCATTAATAGAAGTTGTAGCCATCGTTATCGTATGCCAAAACTATGTAGTATTTCTTTAATACCTTGGGAATAGGAAGTCACCTTAAAATCTGGAAACCGTTTCTTAAATTTTGAGGAATCAAAAATATTATCAATCATATATCTCGGTAGTAACTCTTGGGTTTCCTTTAAATTCGCATTAAAGAAGGCACCTATTTTTAAGGTAAAGGCACTTAAAATACCATAGTGAATGGTACGGCCTAGTTGTGTAGAGATTTCTGCAAATAGTTCTTTGTACGTTAAACGCTGGTCATCACAAGGAAGGTGCCATGTTTGTCCAAAAGTATCAGGAGTATTGCCCAGTAGGGCCATAGCTTTACTAGCATCTGGGGTATAAATAAGTGTGCGTACCACATCATCTCTTAAAAATACTTTAGGTTCCTTATGTGCCTTTAATTTTTCAAAAACTAAAGCATTGGTAAGTCCTTGTGTTTTTCCAGGACCATAAAATTCTGGTGCCCTACAAATCACCGCTTCAATTTCTTTTTCTTGGATTGCTTTTAAAAGTAGTTCTGCCGCAATTTTTTTAGCAATTCCTTTTTTTCCTTTTGAAGCAAAAGGAGAATCCTCGCGTTGTATTTTACGATCCTGAGCATACGCATACGTATTATCAAAGTAAACAAGCTTACAATTATTAGCTTTGCAGGCTGCAATAACGTTTTTCATAATTTTTGGCCAATCGCTCAACCAAACCGAAGATTTATAAGGTAAGCCTACAGTCATATACGCAATAGTTGCATTTTCTAATGCCTTATGTACGTCTTCAGGATGTAATAAATTGCCTTTAAATAATAAATCTTCTGGGTGCACCTTTTGGGGAGTGCGCCCCATAAGTGTGATGTCTTGCGTGTATTTGGCGCGTAATTCTTTTGCCAATTCTTCCCCTATAATTCCGTTTGCTCCTAAAATTACCTGCATGTTCTTTTTTGTATTTAGCATCGTATTCAACACTACAAAGATACTGGGGAATAGTACTTTTTCACCCATTTATAAATGTAAGTAAAACTTAAAATTAGGTAAGCTATTCTCTTTTTTGGTGTTTCATCATCAAAAAAAATAGGGGCTAAATTCTAGGAAGTTATTCTGGTGTTACTCTTAGATGAGGTAATGAATAATATGCTGCACTATTGTTAAAGGGACTAAAAAAATAGACGGTACCAAATTCAATTTTTTTAAAATCAGTAAGTACTTTATGGTCTTTAAGGAGTCCTATCCTAAATTTGGAAGAATGATATTCATTGATGAGTAGTGCAGGCAAAATATACATTTTTCTATGCTGTTCAAAATAACCGTTTTTTATTTTTCCCCTTATCGTATACGTTTTTAAAAGACTATCATTTATGGTTACCGAAGCTCTGATTTTCTTTTTACTGAGTACTTTAAGGGTGACGAGATAGGGCTTGTTTTCTTTGTTTACCTGTTTGGAAACGATTTTAAATTCTTTGGCTCTAAGGTAAGACCCCCAGAAATAATCTAAATAGGGAGGACCTTCACTGGTATTATTTTCATAGGTCCCGTTGATTAAATACAAATTCTCTGCGGTGAGTTCTATTTGGTTTGGGGCTAATGCGGTCTTCTTTAAGGTGGCGCAAGAACTTATAAACAAGAGCATACACCAATAGGCTACAAGTTTTAGGAAAGACGTGTCTCTTTTATTTTTAGTAAAGAATGCTTTAAACATAGGCCTTGGTTTATTCATATGGTAAGCGATTACTATTTTACTTAATTTTTCGTGACTGGCACTTCTTTACAGGTTTTATTTTTTGCTTTAATCTTTGATTCTTTGCTTGAGTTGCAGGCGCCTTAAAGGGTAACTTAAACGAATAAGCGGAGTTACTTTAAGAGTTTACTACTTTGCTATACAGACAACGTTCTCCTCGTTCAGGAGTAGTAAACGTACTGATAAAGTTTAATCCTAATTTTTTTAATACGTTTCTTGATGCGCTATTGGTTGGGTGTACGGTTGCGACAAGTTTTGGGAGTTTTAGATGGTTTTGCGCATGTGTTAACCAGAAGTTTCCAATTTCGGTAGCCAAGCCCTTACCCCAATAGTCCTGATGGAGAATAAACCCAAATTCGTGTGCATGATCTCCTTGATAATGACAAGGATGAATGCCTGAAATACCCACAAGAGATCCGTCTGCTTTATCCGTAACACACCAGAATCCGAAGGCATCCTTTGTAGTTCTAATAAATTCCTCATTGATAAGGCTTTCAAATTCTACTCTGGTAAAAGTGCGGCCCTTTAAAGTAGATTTCATGACGAGCTCATTTTCACAACATAGTTTTTCTAATGCAAGTCTATACTCAGGGAGGTAAGGCTTAAATTGAAGGCGTTCTGTTTGTAGCATACGTTAGATGAGAATAGTCAACTATTTGAATTTCTAATCCTCTAAACCAAGAACTTTCCATTGGTTTTCTATTTTATATGTATTAAATTTCTGTACTGATTTTCCGCCATCGGGGTAGTGGCATGTTTCGGTAATAATACAGTGGTCATCGGAAATAGTTTGTCTGCTAAAAGCTCTTTTAAGATCCTTAAATTTTGGCATTCCGTGTTCTTGCATATTCTTTATGTACGATAGCCTTAGCAGTTCTGAAGTAGAAGCAATGATCTCTTCATTCAGTTCTATTTTAACGGTTCGTTTTAGCATAAATTCTGCCTCCTTATGAAAATCTTTACAGCTGATAGCCTTCTCTAAATTATCTTCATCATAGGCATTTTCTAGGGCTAAGATGGCCCCTTCTGGGGTGTCTAAATTAGGAAGGAAATAATCTTCACCTTCATCTATAAACATGCCTCCAAGGCTTTTATCAAAATTGGCTAATTCAGCTCCACTAATACCATCACGGATAGCGCGAATGGTATAGCCGCCAATAAGTCTTCCGTTTTCTATAATCATCCAATCTGAAACCTCATTAGCAGTAATTCCTATTTTTTCATTAATCCGTACATTGGTAACATCAATAGGTTCATTACCTACCACACCAAAAATATTTCCGTCGGTATCAAAGCTTGGTTCCATCAGCCAGATATGTTCTATTTTTCCATCATCTTCTATTCTAGCTTTAATCGAAAAATAATGCTGATCTTTTTTTGGATGAGCAAGACAAGCTTCAAAATAATGCAGGGTGAGCTTTGCTTTTTCCATTGCCCAATTCATCCGGTCATTATCATTAGAGGCGTTATAAACATCAGGATTTCCTTCGCGTTGCCGTACTGTTTCTTTCTTGCCAAATAACCTGTTTAGTAATCCCATAATTTTTTTTTAGTGGTGTTTGTATATAGCTACACCTCTAAAATAGAGAAAAAAAGCGGCGATTGTTCATACATTTAGACGAACTGCAATGTATAGGGAAGAGAAAAGGCTATCTGTTGGGATAGCCTTTTGGTATATAAGAAGTGTTTTTTTATTTTAAAATGCTTTTATACTTCGCCGCATCATTCAAAAGTTCTGTAGCGGTTAGAATAGCCTCATCATGGGTTAAGAAATAATCATAAAGCCCTTGGCTATAAAAATAGCGTGTAATAATTTCATCTTCTAATTGCTTTTTAATCTCCTTTTTAGATTTGTCCAATCCTGTGATTTTCTTGGTATTTATTTCTGCCAATAGCTCACGGTATTTTTCTTGAACCTGCGTATCTAATAAGTCGGTGTCATTTAAAGTCATCGCTTTATTTAACGCCTTTTCAGTAGCGGTTTCAAACGTAAATCCAGAAGATTTAATATAGGTTTTAAAAGCTTCAAAATGTGCGTCTGTAAATTCAAAACTAGCAACATCAGGAACACTATTTTTATAGTAGAACTGTGTGGCATAGTTAAAAATAGCATTTTCACGAAGCAATGCCGTGGTAAGGGTATTGGTTTTTAATGCAGCGATTTCTACATCTGGTAATACACCACCACCATCTTGTACTTTACGACCATTACGGGTTTTAAAGTCATGAATGTCTGTTGTTTTCACCGCATTCCCCGCAGCATCTCTATTCCAATAATCTAAAGACTGTATGCATCTGCCAGAAGGTGTATAGTAGCGAGAAATAGTTACTTTTAATTGAGTGCCGTACGTGAGTTTTAAAGGGCGTTGTACTAAGCCTTTTCCAAAACTACGAGCACCAATAACTACAGCCCTATCTAAATCTTGTAAGCCACCAGAAACAATTTCACTTGCCGATGCACTACTTCCATTCACTAAAACTACTAACGGAATTTCTGTATCTACAGGCGCATTTTTTGTTTTGTATTCAGAATTAAATTTTTTGACCTTAGACTTTGTAGTAACAATCAACTCTCCTTTGGGTACAAATAAATTGGTAACATTGATCGCTTCTGACAGTAGGCCTCCCGGATTTCCTCTTAAATCTAAAATGATTTTTTGCGCTCCTTTATTCTTTAAATCGATTAAAGCAGCTTTGGTTTGTTCTGATGCTTTTTTATTAAATTTAGCTAGGACAATATAACCTGTTTTTTCATTCACCATTTTGTAATAGGGCACAGCGTCTACCTCAATAGCTTCTCTAGTGATGCTCGTAGTCTTGGTTTCACCTTGTCTGTTGTAGGTCACCGTTACGCTTGTATTGTTTGCCCCTTTTAAAAGTTCTGTGGCATTGTCTTTAAAATCTTTAACATCAATTTCTCCAATTTTAATAATTTCATCGCCTGCTTTTAAACCTGCTTTATCTGCAGGATTGCCTTTATAAGGCTCAACAATAACCAGCTTATCATCATAAGCTCTAACAATAGCACCTATACCAGAGTATTCTCCTGCATTACTAATTTTATACGCTTCAACATCTTGTTCGTTTAAGAAACGAGTATAAGGATCAAGACCTTCCAACATACTTTTTATGGCGGTATCCATTAATTCTGCGGGATTGGTTTCATCCACATAATTCATGTTCAATTCTTTGAACAAGGTGGTGAAAATCTCTATCTGTTTTGCGATTTCGAAAAAATCACTTTTAAAACTACTCCCAACGACAATAAATACGAGGGCAAAAACAGGAATGATAACACGTTTTTTAATCAGTTTTTTCATGGGTATTTTTATTTTGATCAAATCAAGAATACACTTTATGGAAGTGGCTTTACTTGATTTCTTCTGAAGTCGATTTTTTTTCTTGGGCTATTTTTTTATTGAATTTATCAAGAAGCACTTCCATTTTCTGGTGTACCGCTTTACTCTCAGGCATTTCTTTTCCAAGATATAAAATTAACAACGCATACTTATCTGTACTATTGTTACTTACCATAGATTTATTAAGCCGGTAAGCTTCTCGTAGCAAGCGTTTTATTCTATTTCTTTTTACAGCGCTTTTGAAATTACGTTTTGAAACTGTAACTCCAGCTTTTATAGGTACATTATCTTTAAAATCTGCTTTTACGTAAATAACACGCAGTGGAAAATTAGCCACACTTTTTCCTTCTGCGAACATTTTTTCAAAAAGCTTTTTGCTTTTTAGTTTTTCAGCTCTTGAATAGCTAAAATCAGGTTTGTTTTCCACGGTTTTTATTGCTGTATATTGCAAAGATACTGTTTCATGCGATATAGTTATTATCGCAAGGCATTTTGTGTAGCTCTAGGCAATCAATAGCTTTTTAAAGAGCGTATTATAGTCCTTTATGAGTATAGTAACCCTGTAATGAAAAGTAACCTCAAGTCGTTTAAAACAAAAAAAAGGCATTGCTTTCGCAACACCTTTTCAAATCATTAATTTATATTAGAAATTACTTATTTTCCCAAGCATTGTTTTCAAGATTTACATCTGCCATTAATTGTGAAGGATCAATAACAATTGCTTTTATAGCCGTTAAAGGCTTAGCAATAGTAAAATCATAGGTAGGGAAAGCCCAAGGCCAATCTTCTACTACCGTACGTGTTAAGTTAGGGTAAGGATTTTCTTTTTCACCACGCATCATTCTAAGTGGTGCATAGAAAGTTTCTTGTGTATCATCTGCATATACTACCAAAATATCAAGAGGCATAGGCATTAAACCAATACGCTCTAAGCTAACTTTCGTTTGTTCCCCATCTGCAACAACAGCGGTAATACCATAATCTATAGTATTGGTTGTTTGCGTCCAATCCATCAAATACCAATCTAGTTCCATCCCAGAAACCTTTTCAGCCGTTCTCTTAATATCGTTTGGCGTAGGATGTTTGAATTTGAAATCGTTAAAATACTTTTTTAAGGTTTCCATTAAATTCTCTTGGCCAATAATATAACCTAATTGCGCTAAGAAAATTTCTCCTTTGCTATAAGCTGCAATACTATACGGCATGTTTTCAGCATAGCGATCTGCATGCGTAGTTTGCGGTTGCTCTTTACCAGATTTTACTAAATAGTTATAGCCTTTATAAGACCCCTCAAACGGATTTGTTTTTTTCTCTCCCATATATTCATTCATATATAAGTGCGATATAAAACTGGTAAACCCTTCATCCATCCACTCATGTTTAGCCTCATTAGAGGCCAAAATATGCTGAAACCACGAGTGCGCCATTTCATGTGCCGTTACGCCCACAAGACTTCCAAATTTACGTTCTCCAGTAATAAGTGTTGCCATAGCATATTCCATTCCTCCATCACCACCTTGGATTACAGAATATTGATCATATGGATATGTACCTACATTCTTGCTGAAAAATTGCATCATTTCTACAGTCTTAGGCTGTAATTTTTTCCAATTTTCTTTTATCGCTGCATTGTCTTTGTACAAGAAGTGAAGCATAGGACCATTTTCTACCTGTAAAGTATCATGGATGTATTCCGGATCTGCTGCCCACATAAAGTCATGTACCATAGGCGCTTTAAAATGCCATGTTAAGGTTTTTCCTTTTTGCTTTTTTATTTTTGTTCCTGCTGCTTCATACCCATGACCAATTTCTTGTGCATTTTGTAAATAGCCACTTCCACCAACGGTGTAGTTTTTGTCTATGGTAATCTTTACATCAAAATCTCCCCATACGCCTTGAAATTCACGCGCAATATATGGATCTGCGTGCCAGCCTTCAAAATCATATTCGGCTAATTTTGGATACCACTGGCTCATAGAAAGCGCAACGCCTTCTTCGCTATCGCGACCAGAACGACGAATTTGAATAGGAATTTGACCTTTGAAAACCATGTCAAAAGTTGCTGTACCTCCAGGTGGGATAGCTTCTGCCAAGGTAACAACAAGAACAGTACCTTCTTCTGAAAAACTTACCGGCTTTCCGTTTTGGGTAAGGGATGTAGGGTGTAAGTATCCTATCTCATCAGGCTGTAAGGTAGAAATTCTACTTTTTCCATCGGCCATCATACGGTCATCAGGATCTGCGATACTTTGTAAACGCCTGTCCATTTCACTGCCGGGTTGAAAGGCATTAAAATACAAGTGATAATATACTTTGTTTAAAGCGTCTGGAGAATTATTGGTATATACTAATTTTTGAGTTCCAGTGTACTCATGTGATTTTACATCCATGTCTACATCCATCGTGTAAGCTACATGCTGCTGCCAATACGATGTGTTTTGAGCGAAACCACTAAGGCCTGTCACCAAAACTAAAAGGCTGAGAATTGTTTTTTTCATTGTTATTTTTTTTGAGTATAATTAGTCAATTGCCCTAAAGATAAAAAGATCATAGAAATTAAAAGCGTAACTTAAAATTTCTATGACCTTTTTAGTTCTGCTAGGTCTTTTTAGCGAAATTCTTATAATTTTACTTTTCCTGAAGTGACTTGCTCAGCAAGTAGCAATGCGTTGTAAGCATTTACCATTTTTCCTGATTTTGATAACGAAGAAAATTCTTTAGCACCAGCATCCTCTCCGGGAACAGTAACTTGTGTTTTAGTCGTTAAACCAGATTGTAAGATAATTTTCTTTACTTGGCTTGCTTTTAATGATGGATACTGAGACCACACAAGAGCTGCAACACCTGCAACACCTGGTGCCGCCATTGAGGTACCACTATTATAATCGTAAGTACTATTAGGCATCGTAGCATATATAGCACTACCAGGAGCAAATACATCTACATTAATGGTACCATAATTAGAAAAAGAAGAAACTAATCCTGATCCGTACTTAGCCGTTAATGAGCCAACAGTAATAACGTTATCTGCAATTTCTGCACCATTGTTTATTTGGTCATTAGGGAAGTTAGCATTGCTCGTATCATCTAAATCATTACCGTCATTACCTGCAGCATGTACAAATAAAACGTCTTTAGAAGCAGCATATTTAATAGCTTCGTAAACCCATTCAGCATTTGGAGAGAAGGCTTTACCAAAACTACCGTTGATAATTTTAGCACCATTATCTACCGCATAACGAATACCTAAAGCAATATCTTTATCATATTCATCTCCGTTAGGTACTGCTCTAATACTCATTAAAGCTACATTATTAGCAACACCATCTACACCTTTACCGTTTCCACGTTGTGCCCCGATAATTCCTGCAACATGTGTACCATGGCTTTCGGTAGCTACACGGTTTTGAGGGTTTCCATTACCATAGCCCAAATCTTTAAGGTCATATGGATTATCACCAACCTCGGTTCTACCATTAAAATCTACATTTAAGTTATAGTTTAAACGTTCTATTAAGCCATCGATATCGCCTTCTAACTTTGTTATCACTTCTGCCATAGAATCGCCATAGGCAAACATTTGATTTACAATGGATTTACTCTGTAATAAAGTAGAATCTTCTGTGGTAATAGCAGCAACTTCTTCTTTGGTATAATTTTCTTTACCTAAATGTGCGGTAATGGCCATATCTGCACTTTTAATAGCAGGAAGCATTTGGTCTAATTGGTTCTTGTAGGTAAGGTATTTTTGAGCATCTTCGTCAATTACCTTTTTTGCCGCAGCCTGCAGGGTAGCATCGCCTAACTTAAGGCGTAAGATTCTTGCAGCCTCTAATTGCTCATTGTAAGACTCTCCTAAGAAGTTGTAACCGTGAATATCATCTACATAACCATTGTTGTCATCATCTTTATTATTCCCAGGAATTTCTTTGGTATTAGTCCATAATACATTGACTAAATCTTCGTGTTCTAAATCCATACCAGAATCTAAAATTGCTACGATGATTTTTTCTCCTTTTCTACCTTTTACAAGATCAGCATAGGCTTTTTCAACAGCCATTCCAGGAATGGTATCTGAAATAAGATCTAAATGTCCCCAAGTTTTCTTTTGAGTTTCTGATAAGTCGGAAATTTTTAAAGGAATGGCATCGATGTTTTCTACGGGAGTACTTATAAGTACTGGAGCTGTAGCACCGCAACCGGATAAAAGTAAAGAGCAAATAGTTAGCCCTAAAATTGATTTAGAAAAATTAGTAGTCATACTTGAGTAGTTTTTATAAACTATATTGATTTTGAGTTATAAATAATTGTGAATAAGCGTATTAAAAAAGGCTATCAAAGGAGTGAATGTCCTTTAAACGAATGCCTTTTTCTGTTTCTTGTAGGGTACAAATTTCATTGTGTGCATCGTGTTCTAAAAACAAATAGAATTCATTGGCAGCAGCCTTGTGTAAGAATTTTTCTTTCTCCGCCAATGTTAACAAGGGTCTTGTATCATAACCCATTACGTAGGGCAAAGGAATATGTCCTACCGTAGGAAGCAAATCTGCCATAAAAACCAATGTTTTTCCTTGGTACTGTAGGTGCGGAATCATTTGTTTATCTGTGTGGCCATCTACATATAGAATATCAAACCCTAACTCTGACGAAATTTGAAAGTCTTTCGTGTTCGTGCGTTCTATAAAGTGTAGTTGCCCACTATCTTCCATGGGTAGCAAGTTTTCTTTTAAGAATGATGCTTTTTCTCTGTTGTTAGGTTTTGTAGCCCATTCCCAATGTTCTTTATTCGTCCAGAATTTTGCATTTTTAAAGGCAGGCTCATAGCCTGTTCGGTTTTTATTCCATTGGATACTACCGCCACAATGATCAAAATGCAAGTGTGTCATAAAAACATCGGTAATATCATCTTTATGAAACCCATGGGATTGCAGTGATTTTTCAAGGGTATGATCTCCCCACATATCATAATAGCCAAAGAATTTTTCGGATTGCTTGGAGCCCATTCCAGTATCAATAAGAATTAAGCGGTTGCCTTCTTCAATTAATAAACTACGGGCAGCAAGATCTATTCTATTGGAGGCATCTGCAGGATTGGTTTTTGTCCAAAGTGTTTTTGGCACCACCCCAAACATTGCACCACCATCTAGCTTAAAATTGCCTGTTTCTATTGGATATAATTTCATAGACGTTTTAAAAAATCGATGAATTTGGTTGCAACTCAGAAATCATGTTTGTGATATTCTTTCTGTTTTAACCAAATAATCGTGAAATTTAAGAAAATCGATAAAAATAGAAACACTAATTAAGACTTTTTAACGCTCCAAAACGCCGAATATCCTCTTGCTGATTACGAACGTACTTCTTTACCGAAGTATTTTTTACGCAACCAGAAAGAAACACGCACTAATAGTATGAGGGCAGGAACTTCCACTAATGGGCCAATAACTCCTGTGAATGCTTGTCCAGAATTAAGTCCGAATACCGCAATGGCAACAGCAATGGCTAGTTCAAAATTATTCCCTGCAGCGGTAAATGCTACGGCTGCTGTTTTATCATAGCTTGCCCCCATAGCCTTTGTAAAGAAAAAGCCAATAATAAACATGAGAGTAAAATAAATGAGTAGCGGAATAGCAATGAGTAATACATCACCAGGAATCGTGACAATTAATTCTCCTTTTAAGGAAAACATAATGACGATGGTGAAAAGTAGAGCAATCAAAGTCATGGGCGAAATAGCAGGTATAAATTTCTGGGTATACCAGGATTCTCCTTTAAGTTTTACTAAAACAACGCGGCTAATTATGCCTAATAAAAATGGAACTCCAAGATAAATGGCAACACTCTCCGCTATGGTAGCAATAGAGATGTCTACAATTGCACCTTCAAAACCAAAATACGGAGGTAATACAGTAATAAATAACCAGGCATAAAAACTATAGGCAAATACTTGAAAGATACTATTTAAAGCAACAAGGCCTGCACCATATTCGCTGCTACCCTCAGCTAAATCATTCCAAACCAATACCATGGCAATACAACGCGCCAAGCCTATAAGGATTAGGCCTACCATATATTCCGGATGATCTTGCAAAAAGATAATGGCTAGGACAAACATTAAAACGGGTCCTATAATCCAATTTAATAGTAAAGAAATAGAGAGAATTTTTACGTTCTTGAACACTTTTGGGAGTAAGGCATAGTTAACCTTAGCTAGTGGCGGGTACATCATTAAAATTAAACCAATAGCAATTGGTATATTGGTGCTACCGCTGCTGGCATTATTGATAAGTTCTGGAAAAGAAGGCATCAAATAACCCAAGCCTACGCCTACAATCATGGCTATAAAAATCCAAAGGGTCAGGTAATTATCTAGAAAGCTTAATTTTTTTGGTATACTCATGGGATTATGCCTTTACTTTTGAAAAAATATAATAAAGTTCTGTGGCTATTTGAAGGCTACGTTCTTGGTATTTCTCTGCTTGTTGCGGGGTATTATCAAAAGCTTTTGGATCTTCAAAAGTTATGGGAAACCTTTTTTCTGCACCAGCAATAAATGGGCATCCTTGGTCTGCAGAGGAACACGTCATGATTGCAGCAAATTCTGAAGATGGATTAAAAGGTGCGTCAAAGGTTTTAGAAAAACCAATAATTGGAGCCTCATTGGCAGCATATTTTATGCTATATACTGGGTTGTTGCCTTCAGAAAGTGACGCTATTTGAAAACCTGAATTTTTCAGTGTAGTGGCTGCCATAGGGAAGAGGGCAGTAGCTTCTGTACCTCCAGAGTAAGAATATACATTTGTTATCCCAAAATGAGCTGCAATAGCCTGTGCCCAAACCTGGGATAAATGACTTCTGCGTGAATTATGGGTGCAAATAAAATTTAAGCGTATTTCTTGATCTGTTTTTGCTTTGTGCTGAATAAATTCAGCTAGCGGATCTAAAATTGCTTTACGTGCAGCTGAAATACTCTCCATATCTAAAGTATTAATTAGGGCTGCTAGTTGTGGAAATAGTGTTGGTGTTTTTGTAGTCATTTTTTTAGTCTATTTATATTCCGATGTGTTTACTTCTTCGTTCCAAGAGGGTATTATCTAACCAAATGTCATGAAGTTTTCCAATTTTTTCGCGGTATCCAATGATTCTAAAACCACAAGAAGTATGTAAGTGTATACTGGTAACATTAGCAGTCATGATTCCGGCTTGCAAGGTCCAAATACCATGCTCCTCACTAATACGGATAAGTTCATGTAATAATTTTTTTCCTACTCCTTTACCGCGGGATGCTTCTGCTACATATATACTAACTTCTGCTACGCCACCATATACGCACCTGTTAGAGACAGGAGCAAGAGAAGCCCATCCTAGCATTTTATCCTTAGATAGCACAGCAATCCTGCCATAGTTTAAGTGGGCAGTATGCCATTTTTTCCAAGCAGGAACTTGCGTCTCAAAAGTGGCTAGCCCTGTATTGATGCCTTCTTTATAGATTTTGGCAACACGAGGATAGTTAGCTTCCGTGATGGGCACAATAGTCATACTAGCAGCAGCCAGAATTAGGGTCGCAAGAATTTCCACTTTGTAAACTAGCCATAGATAGTTTTGGCTTTGCTTCTGGAATACCACAATTATCTTTTGCCAAACAATCTGTTTGCTTTGTGGTTAATACAAAGTTGGTTCCGTTAAAATCTAAGCCAAATTTACCAATAGTGCTTCCTTGGTATTCTACCTCTATTTCTAAATCAGGGATGGCTAATATTTTTTCTGATAGTTCAATAATATGAACAAGTTTTTCTGGATGCAGTCTATGATCATAATCATCCGCATTCCATAATTGAAAATTAACAAGTTCTTCCTTACGTACGGTACCTCCACAATCAATAAAGTTCTTAGTTACTTTGCCCACTTCCGTAACGTGAAAATGGTTAGGGACTAAAGAACCATCGGGTAGCTCAAAAGCAATCGTTTTTGAATTTTTTAAGTGCGATTTTATTTCTGATAGTTTCATAAGTTTATTGTTTTATTGTGATATTACGATGAATGAGTTCAAATTTTTTTAGCAGCAATCTGTTTTACTCGAGATATCTAAATGTAATAAAGTACCCATTTTAGATTTCATTTTTTCCCAATTGTCGGTATCAATACAGTAACAAACACTCGTGCCTTCTATAGTTCCTTTAATTAAACCTAAATGCTTAAGTTCTTTCAAATGTTGAGAAATGGTAGGTTGTGCAAGACCAATTTCTTGAACTAGGTCTCCACAGATACATGCGTTTATTTTAAATAGATGTTGTAAAATAGCTACTCTAGCAGGATGCCCAAAAGCCTTGGCAAAATTTGCTATTTCATTTTGTTCTGCGGTAAATATTTCTGATTTGGCTAAGCCCATACTTGATTGTTATATTGCAATATTACGATTAAGTAGAATAAGTACCAAAATTTTTTGCTTTTATTTTAATATGGAATCTAATTGTTCTATGATTAAAGGCTTTATAATGTGGTTTTTAACACAACGAAATTGTTTTGCTCTTTCTTCATCTTTAGGATCTATAGAGGAGCTAAGGATATATACAGAGCATTTTTCTTTAATATGCTCAGGAAATAAACCAAACGCCTCCAAAAATTCAAAGCCGTCTAATTCTGGCATTTTAATATCTAGAAAGATAATTTCAGGAAAACTACTTGGGTCATTACAGCACTCTCTTAAATGTTTTAATGCGGCTTCAGGAGAAGTTTCAGACAAAATACGTTCTGCAACATTTGCTTTGGTTAAAACAGTTTTGTTGATAAAATTATCAATTTCAGAATCATCGACTAACAAGATTTGCTTGAACTTCATTCGCTATTGATTTTTTAGTTTGATTGGGGAGTAAAATTACAAATTTGGTGCCCACGTTGGGCTCTGATACCACATTTATAGTGCCATTTAACTTCGTAATAATCTCTTTTATAACGTACAATCCTATACCGGTGCCCATAACTTTTGATGATACTCTGTAAAACATTTCAAAGATTTTATCTAGATGCTTTTCAGGGATGCCTATTCCGTTATCAGCAATCTGTATAGATACCTCATCGTTAACAGATGCTATGGTGATGGTTATTTTCGGGTTTTTGGCGTTAATATTATGATACTTAATGGCATTAGAAATAAGGTTATTAAAGATGATAGAAATTCGCTTTTTATCGGAATAGAAAAGAGGAATCTTCTTTATATCAATCTCTATATTAATATACTGTCTATTTTTCAGATACCATAAACTTTCAAGAGATTCATTAATTAAATGCCTAAAATCTATAGGCTCCATCGCTATTTCCAAATGTTTGTTTTGGGAATACTGTACAATGTCTTTAATAAAATCATCTAATCTTTTTACAGATTGTTGCATCATATCTAGCTTAAAGACAAGAGCTTCATCATGATCTTCATGTAAAATAATGTCTATAAGTCCCATGACAGAAGATAACGGAGCTCTCAACTCATGAGAGGCACTATATACAAAGCGATCTAGTTCTAAATTGGTCTTAGAAAGTTCTTCATTTTGTTGTTCTAGTAGGTGCTCTGCTTCTTTTCTTTTGGTATTATCAATAGCACTCACTAAATAATTGGTTCTATTGCTTAATCTTAAGGGTTCTATAGATAACAAGGCGGGAATTTTCTTTCCGTTTTTCAAATAATAGGTAATCTCTTCATCTCTCAAGATTCCTTCTTGCATCAATTTATCCCAAAGTACTTGTCGTGTTTCAGAATCTTGGTGAAGTTCAAAATTAAGAACATCTGCACCCAAAAGGCTTTTTCCAATTAGATTTTCTCGGGTAGTTTCAAGCAAATTGGCTACCGTATCATTAGCTTCAAGAATGATCCTATTGGCATCTACGATAACTTTTCCAACGAGGTTAGAATGAAAGGATTTATAAAATTTCTCTTGACTTTCTTTAAGTTCTTGTTTAACTCGTATCGTATCTGTCATGTCTATGACAGTACCGTGAAATTTATTGATCTCATCATTTTCATCGACCAAAATTTCTAGTTCTACCAACACATGATGTATAGAATTATCTTTGTGAATTACGCGATAACTAAAAGGGGTATTGTCTTTATTTTGAATTCTGTGGTTGATTAATTCTTTATGTTTTATTCTGTCTTCGGGATGTATGCACAAAGACGCATTTTCAAATGTTAAGGGGATATCTGGATGCAAATCAAATATAGTATACATTTCGTCAGACCACTCCAAGCTATTGTCTTGCATATCCCAACTCCAATAGCCTATTTTTCCAATACGAATAGCAGATTCCATTTTAGCTTTGGTTTTTAATACCTGCTCCTCGGTTTTTTTTATTTTAGTGATGTCTTTAAAATACACCGAAATTCCTTCGGCAGACGGGTACATTCTATATTCATACCAGCGGTCAAATTCTTCTCTATATTGTTTAATATACCTATATTGCTGCGTTTGCATGGCTTCCAGGAGCATTTTATAGGCATCAGTTTGTGTAAAATAAGGCAAGGTGTCCCAGGCCACGGTCCCTATAAGTTCTGAGTATGACTTACCTATGGCGTCACAAGCTTTAGCATTTACGTAATTAAATTTCCAATCTTTGTCTAAAGCTACAAATCCATCAGAAATACGCTCTGTTAATTCTCTGTATTTAAGTGCGCTATTACGCAGTATTTCTGCAGTTTCTTCGCGTTCGGTAACGTCTTGAATTATGCATAGAAAATGATGATTAGGCATCATTTTTACGTTGGCTTGAGCGGTAAAAGTAGTACCATCTTTACGGAGCATTTTTCTCAGCGCTTGAATGGTCTTTCCTTCGGTGAGCTCTTTTATTCTTAAAGGTTGTGCTTCTAGTTCTTCAGGGAGAATTAAGGCTATAAGACTGCTGCCTACACAAACGTCTTTAGTACTTCTAAACATCCTGCAAAATTGGTGGTTAACATCTGTGATAGTTAACTCTTTATTTAAAAGGAAAATACCATCTGAAGCCTCTTCTACAAGCATTCTATATTTTTCTTCGCTTTCTTTTATCTGTTTTGCATTTTTACTCGCAATTTGTTCTAAGGCAATGCGCGGACTTACATCTCTAACAATTCCTTGTACAAGTTTATTAGGGAGTACCGTAGCACTGATCTCACCATAGAATTCCGAGCCGTCTTTTCGCAACAATATACGTTGAGAAATCAAAGAGTTTTCTTGAAAAATTTTGTGAATTCTTTGCGGTATTTCTTTAGCGTTCTCTTTAGTGACTAATGCGGAAATATTCAGTTTTAATAATTCTGATTTTGTGTATCCGAACAGCTCACAGGCTTTGATGTTTACTTCTAGAAGGTTACCGTGTTTGTCACCTAGTAAGATACCATCGGAGGCTTGTTCTACTAGATTTCTATATTTTTCTTCGCTTTCTACGAGTTCTAAATTTTTTTTCCGAACCAGTTTATCTAGGTGTTTGGGTTGTTTAAATAGATACCAAGCTATACTACCCGCAAGGATAGAAATAAACAAACCGATAACACCAAATAGTAGTATTCCTACAATAGGCATGCTTTCTTTTGCAGATACGTAAAGTTTCCACTCACCATGCGGCATTTCTACGGTTGATGAAAATGAATTTGAAGTAATATTATCATAAGTAGAAAAGTATATCTTTTCAGTTTTATCCGGATTTATCTTGGTGAGGCGGTATAAAAATTGGCTGTCTTTGTTATGAAGTTTAGCAGATTTTAGAACATTATTTAAAGAAATAATAGCAGAGGTGAACCCTTCAAATTTGTTGTCTTTAAAAATAGGGGTTCTCCCCACAAATCCTATCCCACCCTGTTTAAGACGTATCGGGCCAGTTACAAAATAGTCCTTCCTTTTAATGGTTTCATTAGCACCTTTTTTTCCGAGAGAATCCTTTAAGATATTAAACCCTAAAACGTTATTTTCCTCTATAGGAAATACATGAGTTATGACACCTCGTTTATTTACAATTTCTAAGGCGCTAATTTCTTTGTGGGTAACAATCAATAAATTGGAAATAGAATCAAAATTTTTAGGTACGCCGTAATGCGCAACGATAAAAGCCAAGGTCTGTGTGGTGGAATAGCCTTGATCTAGCGTTTTTTTAAACTCTTGTTCTACCCAATTGGCTTGAGTGACTAAATTCTTTTGCTTTTGGGTTTCAAAAAGGAGGTAGCGTTGGTAATTAAGAAATTGCGTTAAAGCTAATGTGATTGCAAATACGGTTAGACCAAAGGTAAGAGGGCTCTTAAAAAACCGAAAAATATTTTCTAGTTTCATTATTTGGTCGGTGTTTAGTTTTTTAGGCAATTTAACTCCCCATAAAGTATAACCTAGTAATACCATAGGGAGATTACTGTAAATTACAAAAAAGGATAATTCCTACAAAAGAAACCGTCTATATTTATTGGAATTCACCTATTAAATCAATTATCAAGACGTATTACTTTAGTAAAGAATGTAATTGCTCTCCAAAATAGATCATTGCTTTTACTTCTTGTACACTCAGTAAACGTTCTTTCTTAAAAATTAATAAACAACTCCCGTTAGACTCTACATGGTAATATGGATTACTTTCAAAGAATAAAATTAGCTCATCACTAAAGATTCTTTTAATTGCCACCTCATTCGCTCCTTTAAGATAAAAGCGTTTATTAAAATCTGGCCTGTTTTCAATAGTAATATCTTTTAAACCGGCCAATTTATAAAGCATCTCTAGCAAACCTTCCTTGTCTAATGTAAATACAGGTATCTTGCGATCTAGTCGTAAATGTAGTACCGTAGTTTTTACTATTTCTTTAGCGATAAATGCCCCTTCTGTAAACTCTACATCAAAGACACTTTTCTGTTTATCCTTTTTAGATAATGAATTGTAAATAAAATTAATTTCTTTGGTTCTAAAGAATATAAAATTAGATAAGAAATCTACCTCTTTACTTTTTCTAGGAACATAGGTCCACCCTAATTTTTCTGCCGTTAACTCTATGTTTTTTTGGCGTTTGGTAAAATAATTTTCAATAGGTTTGAGCGCCTTCAGGGGTAATATTTTCCGAATAGCAAAAGGGTGTTTAGAATCGGCCTCATGCTTATCTAGCCCTATAAGCTCTATACTTCCACCTTTTTTAGAAAAGGTTTGCACGTAATTTTCTACCCCTTCAAAAGAGGTATGGTCCACAAAACTACACATAGAAAAATCTAAAATAACATGTTCATTTTCAGGAATCATGTCTAGCTTATTTTTCAGTTTATAAAAGTTGATAAAACTGCAGAAATATTTAATGCTCACATAATAATTATCACCATCTAATTCTTTAAACATAAGAATATTTGGCTTAAATAAATGTTTAAAAAATAAACCGAAACTGTGGTTGATAACCACGTGTATAATAAAGGTGATAAGAATACCCACACTAATACCCGTCATTAAATTGGTGAATAGGGTAGTTAATAACGTGGCTAGGAAAATTAATATTTGCTCCTTACCAATTTTGGCAATCTTTTGGAAGTTTTTTGGTGTAGCAAGCTTATATCCTGTATAGACCAAGATAGCAGCCAATGCAGCTAATGGGATGCTTCGTAATTGCTCTTGAAACAAAACAATAAATAATACTAAAAATAGGGCATGAAATAAATTTGCAGAGCGGTTAGAGGCTTTGTTGTTAACGTTTACAGAGCTTCTTGCAATCACGGTCACCACATTAAGTCCGCCTAAAAAACCACTAATAGTTGTAGCTAAGCCTAGCGCTTTTAAATCTTTATTTACATTTGATCTCCTAGATTGTGGATCCAATTTATCAACCGCTTTTATGCTCAGTAATGATTCTATACTAGAAATGAATGTAAGGGCAAAAACTACCCCTATGAATTTTTTAGAATAGACCAGTGAAAAATCTGGGAACGCTAACGAGCTGAATACATTATCCGGAATGTTTACTAAAAATTTAGCGTCCATTGGGTAAGCAATATCCATTCCTTTATAAACATAGCTCAACCCTATCGTTAAGATTAAAATCCACATAGGTGCTGGAATTAACTGGAAGTATTTATTTCTAATTTTCGAATAAAAAACCATGATACAAAGACTTATAATTCCAATAGCAGCAGCAAATAATTTACTTTGGTTGCCTTCTGTGAAAAGTTGTAATAAGCCTTCTGGAATTTGTAGAAGTAAGGAAATAATACTACCGTGTTCATTATTATGGCCAATCATAATATGAAACTGTTTGGACAAAATACCAAGGCCAATGGCGGCAAGCATTCCTTCAATAGCCGATGCAGGGAAAAAATCTGCTAATCGCCCCATTTTTAAAAAGCCTAAAAGCATTAGGAGAGCACCAGAAATGACTATGGCGGCTAAAGTATATAAATACCCTTGGTACATATCTCCGCCACCTAGAGTGGTTATGGCTCCAAGAACTACAATGACCAAGCCATTTCCCGGCCCTGTAATTGTTACATTCGATCCTCCTAAAATAGACACTACGATACCGCCTACCACAGCGGCTATAATACCTGAAATTGGAGGTGCCTCACTGGCAATAGCTAATCCCAAACCTAAAGGAAGCGCTATTAAAGACACAACAAACCCCGCAAAAATATTTTTAGGGAGGTCTTTTATAAATGAAGCAGATTTCTTTTGTTTAGGTGTCAATTTGGTCTACGGATTATTAATAAATCTGTTGGAAGGTCAGATAAAATATATTCAATGTCATGTGGGAATAAACGGTCTATGAAGCGTGTTTTTTTAGGAGCATTCATTACTAATAAATCAGCCCTGACCACTTCTGCATAATGCCCAATAGAATACCCTCTTTCTCCAAAGATATTTTGAGTTTTAATTTTTATATTTTGCGTATACGTATTACACTGGTCGCTGACAATTTTACGTACTCTAGAGTCCTCTCTATGTTTTAATCGTTCTTTCATGATATTCGCTTTTTTAAGCGATTTATCATCTTCTACTTTCACGTGTATTTCTCGTTGTAAAATTTCTTCTACAATGGTAATTTGCTGCGCACCAAGCGCATTAGCCACATAAAAAGCATCTTCTATAGCAAGCGGAGTATCTGGTGCATCTAAGCCATTCACAACAATGTTTTTACAGGAAACCCTTTCTTCAGAAGGCTTAATTAATAACAGTACGGAACAACACACCTTACGGGTTAATTTACGCGCAATAGATCCTACATAAAACTGGTAAGCGTTCTCATGCTGTAATGCCCCTAGGATAAGTAAATCTATCTTTGAATTTTTACAAGAATCTAAAATAACCTGAATAGGGTCTCCTGGAATCCACTGAATTTCTACAGTTAAATTTTCTATAGACAGTTCATTTAAAATCGCCGCTATCTTATCAGACTTTTCGGCGGTCTTCTCACCAACATGAAGTAAAATTAACTTTGAATTGAAAAACTTTGCAATTCGTGTAGTTTCAATAATGTTTACTCTAAGTTTTGGTGAAAAAGCAAATCCAAATAATATGGTTTTAAATGGATGTATTTTTTCTTTCATAACTTATCGTTAGCCTTGTAATTCAATACAATAATACAGCTATGTTATTTAGGATAATAATTTGAAAGTGATAAATGTGAAATTTTAACCACAGAAATAATCCTTTTAAGGGTGTTTTTTATAGTCTTTATAACATTAATTCTTAAGGTTCAATTCATAGTTTACGAATAAAAGCAGTATTTTTCCCCTAAAAATAAGAATGGTTGAACTTGCGGGGATTATTGTTCTGGGTATAATAGCCCAATGGGTGGCATGGAGGTTAAAATTACCTGCCATTTTACCACTGATATTAATCGGGTTAATGGTGGGGCCAATTGCAACACTATACACAGAAGACGGTCTTAAATTAATAGAACCAATTTGGAATGGTGAAAAAGGTCTTTTTCCAGGAGAAAGTTTATATTACTTTGTTTCCTTAGCCATTAGTATTATTCTTTTTGAAGGTGGTTTAACCTTAAAGAGGAATGAAATTAAGAATGTAGGACCTGTGATTACCAAACTAATCACTATAGGGAGTGTGGTTACCTTTTTTGGTGCCGGTATAGCTGCGCACTATATTTTTGGATTAAATTGGCAAATATCTTTCCTATTCTCGGCATTAATCATTGTTACTGGCCCAACAGTAATTACGCCTATATTACGTAATATTCCTCTAAAAAAAGATATCTCTACGGTCTTAAAATGGGAAGGTATTTTAATAGATCCTATTGGTGCCCTAGCAGCCGTTTTAGTGTTCGAGTTTATAAGTGTAGGAGAGGGACAAGCTTATACGCAAACCGCATTGATTGAGTTTGGTAAAATCTTGCTCTTTGGAACCACTTTTGGTTTCACTTTTGCGCATGCACTTACTTTTGCCATCAAAAAGAATTTTATACCACATTACCTGCTCAATGTAGTTTCATTGTCCTTGGTATTAATGGTGTTTGTAATGTCAGATGTTTTTGCTCATGAATCAGGCCTATTAGCCGTAGTGGTCATGGGAATGGTCCTGGGGAACATTAACCTGCCGAATCTTAAAGAATTACTGTACTTTAAAGAATCATTGAGTGTTTTATTAATCTCGATCTTATTTATTCTCCTTGCGGCAAATATCAATATTAGCGATTTAGCGCTTATCTATAACTGGCAAACAGCAGTGCTTTTTGCAGTAATTGTTTTTGTCATTAGGCCTTTGGGCGTGTTTTTAAGCACGCAAGGATCATCCCTTAAGCTGAGAGAAAAGCTTTTTATAAGTTGGGTAGGTCCAAGAGGGATTGTGGCAGCAGGTATCGCCTCGTTATTTGGCTCTAAGCTTTTAGCAAAAGGCGAAGCGGGTGCAGAGTACATTACACCTTTGGTGTTTATGATTGTTTTAGGAACGGTAATTTTAAACGCAACAACTGCCCGTTTATTTGCGAAGCTCGTTGGTGTTTTCTTAAAAAAATCTAATGGGATATTAATTATAGGGGCTTCTAAAGTCTCTAGAATTATTGGGAGTTATTTGCAAAAGAATGATAGGCATGTGGTGCTTATTGATAACAACCAGACCAATGTAGATAAAGCTAAGAATATGGGACTAGAAGCTATAGCTGCGAATATCTATTCTGATACATTGAGTGATAACATAGAACTGAACGATGTTGGGTATTTGATGGCGTTAACAGGGAATTCTGACATCAATAGATATGCCATCAGCAAATTCTCTAAACATTTTGGAGAGAATGGAGCTTTTAGATTGGTAACAGACGATGAAATGAGTAACCCGGATACGAATCCTAAAGAAGGACTTTTTTCACATACAGACGATTTTATTAAGTTAACTGAAGCGGTACGTAAGTATCCGTCGATTCACGAAATAGATTTAAAATCTACAGAGCATTATAATAGTTTGATTGAAATTACGAAGGCAGATCCTAATTCAATTCCAGTATTTTTGAAAACACCAGAAGGAGATCTAAAAATCATCTCTTCTTTTAGTGAGGAATTTGAAGATATTACGGAACAATTTAAATTGGTGTATTTAGGGAAACGTTTTGAAGATGATCAAGAAGCCTAACTAAAATTTTAACGTATGAAAAAGCCCTTTGTATAAAATATACAAAGGGCTTTTTAAGTTGTATGGGTATTAGAGGGTAACTTCTTCAATTACTCCGTTAGGGTAAATTATGTTGGCTTTGTTATCACAAGTACCATCACCCAGATCTACTACAACATCAATACCGTTTTTAGATAAGATGAAAAGACCATCAGAGAAATACTCACAATCTAATAACTTGGTTAATTTTTCAGTAACAGTTACCTCATAAGTATCTCCGTTTTCTACTAGAACCCAAGTGCCTGTTACGGCAATGACAATATTATTTTCAGTAAAAATGATACTAGCTGTTTTAGTTCCTACTTCGGTAATTATTTCACCATCCTCCAGTGTAATGACCATATCTGAAGTTACGGTAAAGTTTATATCACCTTCATTCTCTGTGGTACTTATCGTAAATGTTCTTGTGCCGCTTAATTGAATTGTTCCAATATAAAAATTGCTATAGGTTGCTGTAAAAGTTGTATTTGTTTCTCCTATAGTATAGGTGGCATTTATGGTGCCGCTGACATTATCCGTTTCGTTGTAGATGCAATTATTGAAGGTCATGGTGAAACCAGCATCGGTATAGGTGGTATTATAACATTCTGTGTCTTTCTGAGAAGAAAACCTTTTTCCAGTGCCATTTTTGCCTAAAAAAGCTTCAGTAACAGCATTGTCTACAATACCTGAATAATCATCAATAGCTAATACTTTTTGTACTTCAAATTCCGAAATTTCTATAGCTTCAGAATTAGCATTGTCTGTAGAGCAGCTAGTTAGGGCTAAACCAAATAAAGCAATAAGTATAAAAGCGGAATATGTAAGTTGGTTGAGCTTTTTCATGACATTTACAATCAGGTTCTATTTTGTAACGTAAAAAGTTCTCAAATAGTATACCAATTCTTAAAATTTGTTAAAAAAAAGATTCATTTTAAGTTTTTATCTAGTATTTGTTTTCCTCCATGACGATTAGCGAATTAAATTTTTTTATAGAAATTGGCAATATGGCTTAGAATAATCTGTTTTTAGTCACATAACCATAACCAAAAACCGTTTATTTTATGAAAAAATCAATTTTATTCGTCGCACTAATAGGAAGTGTTTTATTTTTTTCTTGCTCTAAAGATAATGATGACAAAGGCATCTGCGAAAGTTGTGAGCTTATAGGGGTTCCTATAACAGCTTGTGATAATGGTGATGGTACAGTATCTATTTCCTCTGGGGGAAATTCTGAAACTATTTCTGAAGAAGAATTGGGAGGCTTAAGCCCGGAGGACTATGTAAAAGGAATCTGCTCTGCTGGTGATATTAATTTAGGGCAAGTCCATTAATTAGGGTGCTTATGCTATAATACAAAGAAGGCTACATTGTATGTAGCCTTTCTTAATCTTTCTTAATCGTTTAGCTTTAAAACAGCCATAAATGCTTCTTGTGGTACTTCTACATTACCCACCTGACGCATTCGTTTTTTACCTTTTTTCTGTTTCTCTAAAAGTTTACGTTTACGAGAAATATCACCACCGTAACATTTGGCGGTAACGTCTTTACGTAAGGCTTTTGTTGTTTCTCTTGAAATTACTTTCGCTCCAATAGCTGCTTGAATAGGAATATCAAACTGCTGACGCGGGATTAGTTCTTTTAATTTCTCACACATTCTTTTACCGATATTAACAGCATTATCTGCGTGTATAAGTGCAGATAGGGCATCTACCGGTTGCGCATTTAATAAAATATCTACACGTACTAATTTAGAAGTACGCATCCCAATAGGGGTATAGTCAAAAGAAGCATAGCCTTTAGAAACTGTTTTTAATCGATCATAAAAATCAAAAACTATTTCTGCCAAAGGCATATCAAAATTTAGTTCAACACGTTCTGTTGTTAAATACGTCTGGTTGGTAATTTGACCTCTTTTTTCAATACAAAGAGACATTACATTACCAACATAATCTGCCTTTGTGATAATCGTTGCTTTTATATATGGTTCCTCAACACGATCTATACTAGATGGATCCGGTAAATCTGTTGGGTTATTTACGATTAAAGGCTCATTAGGATTTTTACGCGTGTATGCATAGTAACTAACGTTAGGTACCGTAGTGATCACTGTCATGTTAAACTCACGCTCTAAACGCTCTTGAATAATCTCCATATGAAGCATTCCTAAGAAACCACAACGGAAACCAAAGCCAAGGGCTGCACTACTTTCTGGTGCAAATACTAAGGAAGCATCATTGAGTTGTAACTTCTCCATAGAAGCTCTTAGTTCTTCAAATTCATCAGTATCTACTGGGTAAATACCTGCAAATACCATTGGTTTTACATCTTCAAAACCTTCTATAGGATTTTTTGTAGGATTAGCAGCATCCGTAATTGTATCACCTACTTTTACTTCACGAGCATCTTTTATTCCTGTAATTAGGTACCCAACATCACCAGCTTTAACACTTTGCTTTGGGTGTTGTGTTAATTTTAAAGTTCCTACTTCATCAGCAAAATAGTCACTGTCTGTAGCTACGAATTTTATTTTTTGACCTTTTTTAATTTCACCATTAATCACTCTAAAATAGGTTTCTACACCTCTAAAAGGATTGTAAACAGAGTCAAATACTAAGGCTTGCAAAGATTCGTCAGGGTTTCCTTGTGGAGGAGGAATACGTTCAATAACAGCAGCCAAAATTTCTTCAATACCAATACCTGTTTTTGCACTAGCAGGAATTACATCGCTAGGATCACAGCCTAATAAGTCTACGATATCATCTGTAACTTCTTCAGGGTTGGCGCTTGGTAAATCTATTTTATTTAAAATAGGGATAATCTCTAGATCATTTTCCAGAGCAAGATATAAGTTACTTATGGTTTGTGCTTGAATACTTTGTGCAGCATCAACAATTAATAAGGCACCTTCACAAGCAGCAATAGATCTAGAAACCTCATAAGAGAAATCTACGTGGCCAGGAGTATCAATAAGGTTTAAAATATATTGCTCACCTTTATACGTGTAATCCATTTGTATGGCGTGACTTTTAATGGTAATCCCACGTTCACGCTCTAAATCCATACTATCTAACAACTGTTCTTTTTTCTCTCGATCTGTAACAGAACCAGTGAAATCTAACAATCTATCTGCCAAGGTACTTTTACCATGGTCAATATGTGCAATAATACAGAAGTTTCTAATGTTTTTCATGTAAGCTGAATAAGTTCAGTTGACTAAAATTATGGTTTATCAAAAAAAATATCGAAAACCAATTGCAAATATAAGTGATTTGTTGAGCATTAAATATGACAAGAATAGAAATAAGAATGAAATACGATTAAAAGCAGTAAAATAAGAACAGATTGTACTTTTTTTTGACAAAAAACAAGTTTAACATGCGAAAATAGCTGATAAAAAATGCGTCCCCTACCTAAAATAGTACGCTGACTTTTTTCTTTCTATAATTGGGTATATTCCTAAAAATGAAGATTAAACAGGCTAATGCTTTAGAATTCCTTAAATAATTGCGTTCATAATTAGGGTGTGATAACTTCCTAAAAATTGCGTAATTTTGCCTCGTATTAAATTAGAAAGTTTTGCCAAAAATAGGAGACATACAACTGCCAGAGTTCCCATTATTACTTGCGCCGATGGAAGACGTGAGCGATCCACCTTTTCGCGCGCTATGTAAAGAGCAAGGCGCAGATGTGGTATATACGGAGTTTATCTCGTCTGAGGGTTTAATTCGTGACGCTGCTAAAAGTGTTATGAAATTGGATATCTATGAGAAGGAACGTCCGGTGGGGATTCAAATTTTTGGTGCCAATCTAGAATCGATGCTACAATCTGTAGCGATTGTAGAAAAGTCTAATCCTGATATTATAGATATTAACTTTGGTTGCCCTGTAAAAAAGGTAGTAAGTAAAGGAGCTGGTGCAGGTATTTTAAAAGATATAGATCTTATGGTTTCTTTGACGGAAGCCATGGTTAAGCATACTAAATTACCTATTACGGTAAAGACTCGTTTGGGCTGGGATGATGATTCTATTAAAATTGTTGAGGTTGCAGAGCGTTTACAAGATGTAGGTTGTAAGGCCATTGCTATTCATGGAAGAACGCGGGCACAGATGTATAAAGGTGATGCTAATTGGGGGCCAATAGCAGAAGTGAAGAATAACCAAAGAATGCATATTCCTGTTTTTGGAAATGGCGATGTTAATACGCCAGAAGCAGCGATGAAAATGCGTGATGAATACGGATTAGATGGTGCTATGATAGGTAGAGCTAGTATTGGTTATCCTTGGTTTTTTAATGAGGTAAAGCACTTTTTTAAAACGGGAGAACATTTAGCGCCGCCTACTATTCAAGAACGCGTAGAAGCTGCACAGCGTCATTTGCAAATGGCAATAGATTGGAAAGGTGAACAATTAGGCGTTTTTGAAACAAGAAGACACTATACCAATTATTTTAAAGGTATTCCTAATTTTAAGGAATATAGAATGAAAATGGTAACTAGTGATCATTCTGAAGATGTTTTTAAAGCTTTTGAAGAAGTGTTAAAGATTTTTGGCGACTACGAGTTTTCTAAATTAAGTTAACAGCGCCTTGTTAATTCTACTGCTTGCAATTTTTGAAGCGATAATTCCTAAGACCGTAATCGTAGCTAAAACCACCAATACGTTTGCCCATAGATATTCTACTGGGTAGGCTAAATCTCCACTAATCTTTAACCATTCAAAAAGAAGTTGTGACCAGATCAATAGTGATCCTAAGGCTACACCTATGAGTCCGCCTAAAAAGGTAACAATGACCCCTTGAATAAAATAAATTCTTCTTAATTGGCGAATACTGGTACCTAAACTATATAGGGTTTTAGAATTGCCTTGTTGGTCTAAAATCATCATAATAAAAGCCCCGACTACATTGAACAGAGCGATAATCAGTACCAAGGTAAAGATTAAATAAGTCGCCATGTTTTCGGTATTCAACATGCGATAAAGTGTGCTATTAAGCTCTTTTCTATTTTTCAGGAGGATGTCTTCTCCAAGAATTACTTTAATTTCTTCTCGGGTCTTTTCGGCAGTTTCGGAATTAGAAAATTTAAAATTGACTCCTGAAACTTCAGAGCGCTCCTTCTCTAATAAAGCTTGTACTAAAGCAAGATCAGCAAATACATACTTATTATCTAGATCTGCTTCTACAGCATAAACGCCACTAATCACCACACGTGCTGTATTGAAAAATTTAGCATTAGGGCCTTGCTGAGTCAAAGATTGAGTTCCTGCTCTAGGGACTAAAATTTCTAGAGGACTGCGGACATTGTTAATAGATAATCCTAGGAGGTTAGCAATACCTATACCTGTAACTACTTGCTGTTCATTGATCCATGTACCAACATATAAAATACTATCTATTTGGGTAACATTATTGTAGTTGGTATCTACCCCTTTAACATAGGCAATATGGTCTTTCTGTTTGTGGGTAAGATAAACGCGGTCTTCTAATTCTTTTGAGTAGGCAGTTATTCCTTCAAGAGTACTAAGTTTCTCTTCTTGTTCTGGTGAGATATGAAAAAACTTACCAGTTACTGGTAAAGCTTTTAAATCTGGATCAAAAGAGTTAGTATAAGAAAGGCTATATGTTTTTAATCCAGAAAACCCGGATAGGACAATAAATAATGCTGCAGAGCCAATGACAATAACGCAAAAAGTAACCAAGTTGATGATATTAACGGCACTTTGTTTACTTTTTGACCTTACGTATCGCTTGGCGATGTACAGCGGAAAATTCAATGACTATGCTTTTTTTCTTTTTTCTAATAAATCAGGATTGTCAATTGGATTATCCTTTCCTTTTAATGATTTTTCTATTCCGTCTATATATTCCAACGAATCGTCTAAAAAGAACATAAGTTCTGGCATACGACGTAATTGATTTTTTGTACGCTGCGCTAATTCATGTTTAATTAATGGCTGATTAGACTTCATGCCCTTTAATAACTCTTGAGCATCTTTTGTTGGAAAAATACTTACGTATACTTTTGCAATAGAAAGATCTGTAGTAACAAGAACTTTTGAAACGGAAATTAAAGTCCCTCTAAGTCCACCATCCGTTGCGGCTCTTTGTAAGACATCAGCGATATCTTTCTGTATGACGCCACCTATTTTTTTTTGTCTCTGTGTTTCCATGGGACAAAAATACGCAGATTATTGCGTATTTTAGTGCATTCGTACTATATAGTAGAAAAAATGAAAAAAATTGAGCATATTGGTATTGCCGTGAATAGCTTGGAAACCTCTAATGACTTGTTTGAGAAGTTGTTAGGAGTAGCGCCATATAAGGAAGAAGAAGTGCTATCTGAAGGGGTGAAAACCTCTTTTTTCAAGAACGGTCCTAATAAGATAGAACTTTTAGAATCAACCACTATAGACGGACCTATTGCAAAATTTTTAGAGAAAAAAGGAGAAGGCATTCATCATATAGCTTTTGCTGTAGACGATATTATTTCAGAAATAGCACGTTTGAAAGCAGAGGGTTTTACTATTTTAAATGAAGTACCTAAAAAAGGTGCAGATAATAAATTAGTGGCTTTTGTGCATCCTAAAACTACAAATGGGGTATTAATAGAGCTTTGTCAAGAGGCTCCAGAAATGCTCTAATTTTTTGTATATCAGTACAATTAGAAATAAAATTGGGATTTGCAGCATTTTTGTAAAAGAGAATGCTTGCAACGTATAAAAATAAGTGGTAATATTGCATCCGCAAATTGCCGGTCCTATAGCTCAGTTGGTTAGAGCACCTGACTCATAATCAGGTGGTCCCTGGTTCGAGCCCAGGTGGGACCACTTTTACAGTTTGTTAAGCCTTTCGAGAAATCGAGAGGCTTTTTTTTATTTCTATTCCAGCCCCAACCATTATGAAGCTTATACTCCTTTTTAAGGGACTAAATCCTCAATAAGCCGCGCCAGCATATAGAAGTGTTCTTTGTAATTTTAGAATTATTACCGGGCTTCTTGATTAAATTAATTTTATATTATATGTATCACATTATCAATATGTGTAAACATTATATATCATATACTTAAAATACCTACTGATAATTTATGATTTTATTTTTTTTGATAAAAAATCAATAATAGTGTCTATAAGAAGATCATATATTACTTATTTAGTATGAAGGCATAAGCAGAACATAATTATAAATTCAAGTATCATGCAAGAATATGGTGAGTTAGCATTGGCTTTAGCTACAGAAAGAAATCGAGATACGGACGAACAGATGTTTACACATCAGCCAGAAATTAGCAGTACAGATTTCTTTATAGAGAAGGAGAAGGAAATCTTAATTTGGCAAAAATTAATTGATGGAGATAAGGCTGCTTTAGGTAATCTGTATGATATCTATATCAACATCTTATTTACCTATGGTATGTATCATTCCAAAGATAAAAGCTATGTTTCTGACTGCATCCATGATTTATTTGTAGATCTATATAAGTACAGGAATAATTTATCTATGACAGATAATGTAAAATATTACTTGTTTAGATCTTTAAAGCGTAAAATCAATAAAAAATACAGAACTAAAAATTTGGCTGTCTCTTTAGATGATTTTCAGTTTAAGCCAGATTTTACCAAAGCAAACCATATTAGTTCTTGTGAGAAGTCTATCATTCATCAAGAAGGTATTAAAGAACGAAACGAAAAATTGGCAGAAGCGATAAGCACCCTAACCAAAAAACAGCAGAAAATACTTTTTTTAAGGTTCGATCAGGAAAAATCGTACGAAGAAATTTCAACAATTATGGATATTTCTATACAAACTGCAAGAACATCAATCTACCGTGCTATTAAAACCTTGCGAAAGCTAAAATTTTATTAATTCAAATAAATTGGATTAATGATGTCTATAAAAAATAAACTAATTACTTATTAGTAATAGAATTCAATTCAAATAGTCAATTTAATTAAAGTTTAAAAGGTAAGATTATTGAATCTAAGTAAAGACATGAAAGAAATTAAATCTAAATATAATAACCAGTTATCTGAAGTTGAGAAAGCGTTGTTGAAGAAAAACATACTTGCTTCAATAGACAAGACTTCAAAAAAGAAGAAACACTTTGGGAAGGCATTGTCTATCGCATTTGTTTTGATACTCTTTGTTTCTGGGTTTTTTTGGTATCAGAATAGAACGCAAGAAAGTTCTATTGCAGATGTGGTATCTGCTTCAAAGAATTTAAATGTTAATGATTCTGATAAGGTCGTTTTAATTTTAGGGAGTGGCGAAAATCTAAAAATAGACCCAAATAATAAAAGCATTAACTACTCTAATACAGGGCAGAAAATAACTTTAGGTAATTCAAAAGAAGTAAACCAAGAGACTTCTAAAAATAATAAAACGGTTTACAATACGCTGTTAGTTCCTTTTGGGGAACGCACAAAAATAAATTTATCTGATGGGAGTACCGTATGGTTAAATTCCGGATCAAAAATGGTGTACCCTGCTGTTTTTAATGGCGATAGGAGAGAAGTGTATTTAGAGGGAGAAGCAATTTTTGATGTAGCTCATAATAAATATCACCCTTTTATAGTAATGTCTCAGGACCAAGAGATAGAGGTGTTAGGAACTGTTTTTGGCGTAACCAGTTATGCGGATGAAAGCACAATAAATACAGTACTAAAGAGTGGTAGTGTACAAATTAGCTATAAAAACGAAACCTCATCAGGACACCTCGATAAAATGAAAATTACTCCCGGAACAAAAGCTAGTTATGATAAAAATAACAAAAGTATTTTTTCAGAAAAGGTAAATGTTGATCATTATTTTTCTTGGAGAGATGGTGTATTTGTATTTAAGAAAAACGATTTAAAGCACATCATGAAAAGGATTTCGAGGTACTACAATAAAAATATACTAATTGAAGACGCAACCTTGAGCTCAGAAAGTTTTTCTGGGTATTTAGATTTAAATGAAGATATAGAGAGTGTCTTAAAAAATATAAAGGCGAGTACAAATATGAACTACAGCTTTAAAGGAAATAGTATCATAATTAATTAAAACACACTGTGAATGAATTAAACCTATTATTTATTTGAATTAGTAAAAAAAACCAGAAGATGCGTCCAACATCTTCTGGGAATTTAAATCAAGATCACTTAAAACTAAGTGACATTAATTAACCAAAACCAAAAATATGAAAAAAACTTTAAGTTTAGGAATCCTTACGCTTATGAGAATATTTTTATTGTTTATTACTATCGGTCTTTCAAGCGCTTATGCCAATTTGGCTATGGGGCAAAATAAGATGGATGTGGAACTTAACAATTTATCTGTAGAGCAATTTTTTAGTGAAATTCAGAGTACTAGTAATTACATCTTTTTTTATAAGGATGATGTTATTAGTACCGATAAGAAGATCTCTTTAAAACTTAAGAATGTAAAGATTTCTACCGTACTAGATAAAGCCTTTTCAAACACAAATCTTACGTATAAGATAGAAGGGAAGCAAATTGTCGTTAAAAAAGTTGAATCGAGAGCAGCTATCAAAAATATTTCAAACGATGATACTTCTGTACAAGAAAAGATAATAACAGGAACTGTTTATGGTACTGATGGCATACCATTAGTAGGTGTAAATATTCTGGTGAAAGGTACTACTCAAGGTACACAAACAGATTTTGACGGTCACTATGCTATTAATGCGAATGATACAGATGTATTGGCTTTTTCTTATATAGGAATGCTAACTCAAACGGCTGCTGTAGGTGCAAAAACGGTCATTGATATTACGTTAAAGGAAAATGCTGCGGCCTTAGAAGAGGTTGTTCTTGTGGGGTATGGTTCACAGAAAAAAGAATCTTTAACAGGATCTGTAGGTGTTGTAAAAAGTGCAACTTTTGAACAAGCACCGGTTTCTAGTTTCGAGCAAGCATTAAGGGGTAGTACTGCAGGTTTACAGGCAAGTGCCGTAGATGGTGCTCCGGGAGGAAATACACAGGTTAGAATAAGAGGTATTGGTTCTATATCAGCTTCTAGTGAGCCGTTGTATGTTATAGATGGTATTCCTATACAAAATGGTAGTATCGGTACTATAGATAATGGCGGTAGCAGTACCAATGTTATGGCATCCATTAACCCTAACGATATTGAATCAATATCCGTATTAAAAGATGCGGCTTCAACTGCAATTTACGGGTCTAGAGGTGCAAATGGTGTTATTTTAATTACAACAAAATCAGGAAAGTCTGGGAAGGCTAAAATTACCTTAAAAACATTAACAGGCTTTAACTCGCAAGCATACAATAATATTTTGAAACCATTGAATGCAGCAGAATATACAGAACTTTTTCTTGAAGGCTATGTTAATGGTGGTGATACAGCAGCAGAAGCGCAAGCTAGATTTGATGCTACTTTTCAACAACTGATTGATCCTTCCACTGGCGAACCCACAGATACCAATTGGTTAGATGCAATTACTAGAACCGGAATAACTCAAAGTTATGATTTGAGTGCTAGTGGCGGTACAGATAATTTAAAGTATTTTTTCTCTGGAGCTTATTATGATCAAGAAAACTATATTATAGGATCAGGTTTCAAGAGGTTGAGCGCTAGGAGTAACATAGAGTTTAAAGCAACAGATTATTTAACCATATCCAATAATATATCAGTTTCAAACAGTACAACTAATACGTTTTTTGATGGTGGTTCTTTCAACAATCCGTTTAAAAACTCTCTTGAGTTATCACCATTAATACCTATTTATGATGATGAAGGAAGATTTAATGGGGAACATGCTGATTATTTTCCTTTGGGAGGTGCTAATCCAGTTGGAGCTTTAAGTGGTGATGACCTTTGGGAAAATAAACAGTTTAGGGTTATTGATAATTTTGCGGTTTCTATAAAACCAATAAAGAATTTGACTTTACGTTCACAATTGAATTTTGACTTACTTACGTTAAACGAATCGCAATATCAAAATCCAAGATACGGCGGAGGAAGAAATTCTGGGGGAATTGGTTATGACGCAAATACGTCACTTAGAACCTTTGTAGGTACGCAAACAGCAGATTATAATTTTATTTTAGGTGATAACCATAATTTTAATGTCTTAGGAGGTTTTGAAGCTCAAGAAACTAATAACGAATCTTTTAGTGCTTCTGGAACGCAATTTCCTAACCAAAGTTTAAGAACGTTAAATAGCGCATCGGCAGAGTTTGCTATTAGTGGATCGAAATCTGAGTATACTTTTGTTTCAGCCTTTTCTAGGTTAAATTATAATTACGATGGAAAATATTTTCTTTCAGGTAGTTTAAGACGAGACGGGTCTTCTAGATTTGGAGCTGACAACAGATGGGGTACTTTTTATTCCTTCGGTGGAAGTTGGGTTGCTAGTAGGGAATCTTTTTTAGAAGATGTTTCCTTTTTAGATTTACTAAAAGTAAGAAGTTCTTGGGGTGTAACAGGTAATGCCGCCATTGGTAATTTTCCTTCACAAGGACTTTACGTTTTTGGTCAGGATTATGATGGTAATCCAGGTGGTAGTCCAAGCCAAATTGCCAATCCTGATCTTACATGGGAGAGTCAACAGAATTTTAATATAGGTGTAGATTTTGGTCTGTTTTCAAAAATTAGTGGTACGGTTGAATATTTTGAACGTACTTCTTCAGATCTTATTTTAAATGTACCTATTACTTTGACCTCTGGCTTCTCTTCGTTGACCCAAAACTTTGGTGAAATGAAAAACTCAGGATTGGAAATCTCAATGAATGCAGATATCATCAGCAAGAAAGATTTTACTTGGAATGTTGGGTTTAATACCACCTTTCTAAAGAATGAAATTACAGAACTTACTGACGATTTTACAGATGGTGCTTATAGAAGGCAAGAAGGCGAAGATTTTCAATCTTTCTATTTATATAGTTGGGCAGGTGTAAACCAAGAGAATGGTGATCCACAATGGTATACAGATGCTTCAAAAACTACGATAACTAATGATATCAGTGATGCAGAGCGTTTTTTAGATGACAAGTCTGCTACACCAGAATTTTTTGGAGGTTTCAATACCATGTTCACATATAAAGACATAAGCCTTAGTGCTAATTTCATATACTCTTACGGTAATTATATTTTTGATTCTAGAGCAAGAGGTACATTAGGAGACGGAAGACTTACACCGAGAAGTACTGCTGACTTTATTTATGATAACAGATGGCAACCTGGTTCAACAGATGCCTTAGTTCCTCAGTTTGTTTGGGGTGGTCGTAATGGTAGTAATGAAGCAAACCAGACAAGATGGTTGTATGACGGTAGTTATATTCGATTAAGAGATTTAACGGTTTCCTATAATTTCACCGAAAAGATTACTTCGCTATTAGGTTTGAATTCTATGCGATTGTATGCCAGAGGAACTAATATCCTAACCTTTGTGAAAGAGGATATCCTGTACATCGATCCAGAACAAGGTATTAATGGTAGCTACACAGGACAGACACCAGCAGTGAAGACTGTATCCATAGGTTTAGATATTCAACTTTAAATGATGAAACACATGAAAACATATAAAATATTTATATTAACGATATTGGCTGGACTCGTATTCTCTTGTTCGGACTCTTTTTTAGAACTTACTCCGCAACAATCTGTTTCGGATACTGATGCCTTATTAGATCTTGACGGTTATAAATCTTCTATTACTGGCGTATATAATAAACTGTCTGGTTCAGAATATTATGGTCGTTACATGATTATGATACCGGATGTATTGGCAGATGATGTAAAACAAAATGGGCAGGCCAACAGAGTTGTAGATTATGCCGAACATATTCAAAGAGTATCCGATGGACAGGCGCAAGCGCTTTGGTCTAGTGCTTATGAAGGAATTAATGCAGCTAATGCTATCATCAATTCAGAAACAGTTTTATCTGATGCAGTTATAGCGGAGCAAAATCATATCATTGGAGAGGCTTATGCCTTGAGAGGCTTAATATATTTTGATTTAGTACGTATGTTTGCTCAGCAATATAATTATACAGCAGATGCTAGTCATCTAGGGGTACCTATTGTTCTTAATTTTGATTTAGATAATGAACCTTCTAGAAGTACTGTCGCAGAAGTATATGAGCAAATTGTTTCTGATATGACTACCGGTATTTCTTTTATGAATGACAATTCTAGAAGCGGTAATTCTAATACATTATCTCCACTATCTGTAAGAGCATTATTGGCAAAGGTGTATCTTTTTCAAGAAGATTGGAATAATGCAGAAGCTATGGCTACTAGTGTCATAGATTCAGGTGACTATACGTTGATTTCTAACGCTAACTATTATGATTTATGGACTACGGACAATAGTTCGGAGTCAATTTTTGAAATATCAATGACCGAAGCAGACAATGTGGGTGGTAATGGTATTGCAGGTCTTTATTTACAGGCAGGTTTTGGAGATTATCTTCCTTCAAATGATGTAGCTGATCTTTATCCTGAGAATGATGCTCGATTAAGCACCTTTGAAGTAGATCCTTTATTGACTGGGGAATTTGCGCCTTATAGAATGATCAAATATCCGGACATCAATGGTTTTGACAATGTAAAAGTTGTAAGGCTTGCTGAAATGTTTTTGATACGTGCCGAGGCTCGAGCAGAAATTGGTATTGATATAGCGGGTGCACAAGATGATTTAGATATGGTACGTCAACGTGCAATTGCAGACGAACCTGATAATGCAGATACTGGAGATACTCTTAAGGATGCTATATTTTTAGAAAGAAGATTAGAATTGGCCTTTGAAGGTCAAAGATTATGGGATTTAATGCGTAATCAAATGGATATTATTAGAACCAACTGTACGGCACAGATATGTACCATTCCTTATGGGGCAGATACTGTTATAATGCCAATACCGCAAGATGAAACAGACGTTAATCCTAATGTAGCGCAAAACCCAGGGTATTAATTAAAACCTTTTTAAAGCTATTTACTTGTACGCATATTGATGCCTAATTAATGTGTGTACAAGATTTATTTCATGATAAAAAGCAATGCTAAAAAAATAGCCTTGTTTTTTAACTATCTCTTTATACCATTTTTTAAATAGTAATACTGAAATATTTTGAAACAAAACCGTAGAAATTTAGTCAAACTATTATCACTAGGAACACTTTTTCCCGCACAGACGGCAATGGCCTTTAATTCCATAATGGAATCCATTTCTATAGCCCCAAACCAAAACATGTCAAACAGTGTATTTACAAACCTTCTAGATAAAAAAATAGAAAACCTTTATAAAGAAGCCATCGTTATAGATGGGTTGATAATACCTAGGGGTTGGAACGAGGAATCTTTCAAAGCATTAGATCAATCTGGTTATACGGGGTTTGGAGCTTCATTAGCATCGGGTAATCTAAATGTGGCTTTAGCTTCGTTAGCAGAGTGGCAAAAACGAATAAAAGATAATCCTGATAAACTATTACTTGCTACAAGCGCCGATGATTTTATTCGCGCAAAAAAAGAGAATAAGACGGCCGCATTTTTAGGGTTTCAGAATGCAACAATGATAGAAAAATCAATAGATAATATTGATAAACTTTATGATGCAGGAACACGTTGGATTCAATTAACCTATAATCAGAGAAATTTATTGGGAGATGGGAGTACGGAACGTACAAACTCGGGCTTGTCAGACTTTGGCCTCGAGGCTTTAGCGCGAATGAATGAGTTAGGAATTATGATAGACCTATCGCATTGTGGGAGACAAACAACAAATGAAGGCATTGAGTTTAGTACTTCTGGTGCTTGTTTTAATCACTCTATGTGTGAAGCACTCTATAAAGACCATCCGCGAGCAAAAACGGACGATCAAATAAAAGCTATGGCCGCAAAAGGTGGCGTCATAGGAATTATATGTTTGGGTTATATGATTGGTCCAGACTTAGGAACCAAGACAACCTTAGAAACTTACGTAGATCATATAGACCATGCCGTAAATATAGCAGGAATAGAACATGTGGGTGTTGCGGCAGATTTTGCTATTCAAGGTTTAGAGGCTACAGGAGCCACAAGAGAAAATTGGTATGTGCCAAGATTAACAAGATTTAAACCTTCTTATAAAGTACAATGGCCCCCTTGGATTCCCGAATTAGATAAACCAGATCGTTATTTGCAAGTAGCAAAAGTGTTAGACAAAAGAGGGTATAGCACAGGAGATATAGAAAAGATACTGGGTCTCAATTGGTTAAGATATTTTAAAGACACTCTAAAATCATAGCACCTTCATTTGTAACTAAAAACTAATAATATAAACCCTAAAACATAGCTGTAACTAATGAAATATATATGCACACTCTTCTTTGTTTTTATAGTTACAAGTAGCTTTAATACATCTCTTTCCGCCGCTAAAAATAGTACGGAGAAAGTGGTTTATGATGTGGTTTTTAGGGAGGGTTTAGCGGGTACCTATGAAAAATGGAAGACCAATAAAAGCACAGTGAATTATTATTATACCTATACTGATAGAGGTCGTGGTCCAGAATTTTCGGAAGAACTACGTTTTAATAAAAAGGGATTTATTACCTCGCAAACGGTAACTGGCGTCAACTATTTAAAAGATTCTATACAGGAGTTTTTTAAGACTAAAAAGCATAGCGCAACTTGGTTAAATCCTAAAGGAGAAAAGAAAGGAACGTTTAACGGAGATGCACTTTATTTCAGGTATGATGGCTCTCCTGCCATTTATGAAGTTCTTGCTAAACTTTTAATAGCTGCGGAAGACCAAAAAGTAGAATTATTCCCCATAGGTGAGGTTGAATTGATAGAAAATCTACCAATAACACTGTCAAATAATACAAAAGTTAAGCTGCTGATGATAAGAGGCCTTGATATGAATCCTACATATTTATGGATGATTGGCAATGAAATGGTTGCCAAAATATCAGGAAATCTACATGTTATTCGGACAGATTTGAAGGAGTTGCGTCTAGAAATGAAAGAAATACAGGATGCTATTGAAGACAAGTATTTGACTCGCCTTACTAAAAAACTATCCCACACATTAGAGGAAGTACTCATAAAAAACGTGAATATCTTCACGCCTCAAGGTACGATTCTTAACAATCAAGATGTGTTGGTCAATGGCGATCGTATCACGGCCATCAACGATAGTGATGACCACGAAATAGGTAGCGAGATTCAAGTAATCAACGGACAAGGAAAAACATTACTTCCTGGAATGTTTGATATGCATACGCATAATACCAAATTTAGAGGCATGTTGCATGTGGCAGGAGGGGTAACTTCCGTAAGAGATTTAGCCAATAACAAGCAACTAAAAAAGTTAAGCAATCAGTTTAATACAAATGAAATTATCGGTCCACGAATTGTCACATTTGGGGGTATCATAGATGGAGATGGGCCTTATGCCAATCAACGAAATGTGGTGAGCTCGGTAGAAGAGGGTTTAGCTGAAATACAAGAATATAAAGAGTTAGGCTATCAACAGATTAAATTATATAGTTCTATTAGGCCAGATTGGGTAGCGCCTTTAGCTAAAAGAGCGCATGAATTAGAGATGCGTGTTAGCGGTCATATTCCTGCTTTTATGACGGCTACGCAAGCCATTAATCAAGGGTATGATGAGATACAGCATATGAATATGGTATTCCTTAATTTTTTATCAGATACCATAGATACCCGCACGCCATTAAGGCATACGATGTCTGCATACCATGGTGTAGATCTTAACCTTAAATCTAAAGAATACCTAGATTTTGTTGAGCTGTTGAAAACAAAAAACATACGTATAGACCCTACCGTGTCTATTTTTGAAAACATGTTTGTATCCGTAAAAGGCGAGCCTAGTCCTACTTATGTTAAGATTATAGACAGACTTCCATTACTCAACCAACGAGACTATTATAGCGGGGGACTTCCGAAATCTGGTGAAAAAATAGCACGGTATAAAGGGAGTTTTAATAAAATGTTAGCGGTCGTGTATGATTTACATCGGAAAGGGATAGAAATTGTTCCCGGTACAGATGGTCTTCCTGGATTTTTGTACCACAGGGAGCTTGAACTTTATGCGCAGGCAGGTATTCCTACCGCTGAAGTTTTGCAATTGGCAACTATAAAATCGGCAGAGATGACGGGGGTTTCAGCATCTTACGGCACAATTGAAGTAGGTAAAATGGCAGATCTTATTTTGATAGACGGAAATCCAATAGAAGATATGAGTGCTATACGCAATGTAGAATGGACGATGAAAGGTGGTACTCTTTTTTACACTAAAGAGGTTTATCAAGCCATGGGAATTAAGCATTTTAAATAAATAAAAATTCAGTAGGAATAAGTGTCTATAAAAAGGCACCTGTTTACTTATTAATACTAGCAACTCAAACCAACTAATAGTTACCTTATGAAATATATTTTATTTGCACTTCTTTCTTGTTGCATGCTTTCCGTCCATTCCCAAAAAGCAAAATTTTTTAATAATAGTAGAACCATTCTAGGAATCAATAAAGAGCGTACCGCTTCTATGGGAGTTGGAGATATTGATAATGATGGCGATCTAGATATTGTTGCGGCAAATGGTAGACATTGGCCAGGCCAGAACCGAATTTTTGTAAATAACGGACGTGGAATTTTTACCGTATCAAAAAATTTAGGAACAGAGCAAGAGACAAGTTATTCTACAGAACTCGCAGATTTTGATGGTGATGGTGATTTAGATATTGCTGTCGGAAATGATATGGCTCCTAATTATATTTTTATAAATGATGGAGCAGGGAACTTCACCAAAGGAGAAAGCTTTGGAGAAAAATATGGGCATACTAGAAATATTGTGGTTGCAGATATAGACAATGACGGTGATATAGATGTATTGATTACCAACAGAGGTAGCGAAAATGAAATCTGCTTAAATAACGGAAAGGGAGTCTTCACAGAAATAATAGGCTTTGGTGATAAAAAAGATTCTACCATAGATGTTGAGGTTGCAGATATGAATGGCGATGGTCATTTAGATCTGATATTGGCTAATAGAGATGACCAACCTAACTATGTGTATCTAAATAATGGTAACCTGAAATTCTCCAAAAAAACACCTTACGGAACAGGCAATGATGTTACACGATCTGTAGCAGTAATAGACTTGGATAAAGATGGGTATAAAGATATTGTTACCGCAAACATAGGAGAGCCAAATGTGATCTATTTTGGAAGCAAGAAAGGTACCTATGACCGTAAGGTTGTTTTTGATGATAGTTCAGCAGAATCGTATTCGCTTTCTATAGGAGATTTAAATGGTGATGATAGTATAGATCTTGTTGTAGGAAATGTAGGTGGACCCAACATGGTTTTTATCAACTCGGGAGATGCCACTTCCTGGGAAAAAGTTCAATTAAATAATCAGAATTTTAGTACCTATGATATCCTGACATTTGATTTAAATGGCGATAATAAACTAGATATTATTGAAAGTAACTCTGATGAATTGAATCAGTTTTACTTCAATAAATTCACCCCTAAATTTCCTTGATCTTAAGTATAGGCTCTAATTACAATTCTAAAAAAAACTAAAATGATAGTTAAAAATAATTCAAAATTTATGATGAATAAAGCAAGCTACATGCTACAAATGGTTGTGTTGCTTTTAGTTACCGGATGTGCAACTACACCCTCAAAATGGCAAGATATTAGTGATGAGGGTACTTTTTTTGTTTATAGAAGGCAGTCGCAAATAGGGGAAGAAACTTATAACATTACTTCAAATAAAGATACGATAACAGTTACGTCTATTCAAGGTGAAAATGAAAGAGGTCGTATTACGGGTGTAGAATCAAAATTATACTTAACAACTGATCTAGAACCAATATCTTATGAAAGTAGACGTATTACGAGTAAGGATACCACTAATATATTTAAAATGGAGGTTAATGGAGATCAGGTTTCCATATGGGAAAAGCATTTTGATGTAGTTACTTCAAATAAAAAAGATGCTTTTTTTGCAGTAAATAGTAATATTCCTGCTGGTATTGAAATGATGTTATATCAATATTATTTCAATCATGAAGGTATTACATCATTATCAACGTTACCAAGGGGCGAAGTTTCTTTAACACATAAAGGAGAAGACATTGTTCAAATAAAAGGAGAAGATGTTGCATTGGATCGTTATGTTGTTGAAGGTATTAATTGGGGCGGACGTACCATTTGGTTAGATAAGTCTAAAAATTTAGTTGCCTTAGTAAAAGCAAATACTCAAATTAGAGAGTTAATAAAGAAAGGTTATGAAGAAGCTAAACCATTTTTTATCAAAGGTAATGTCGAAGAACAAATGGCAGCGCTTAAAAAATACACTACAGATTTAAAAGGAGAACAAGCTAAAGTTAAAGCTTTAGTTGGTGGTGATATTGTAGATGGTTTAAGTGATCAAATATTAAAGGATATGACCATGATTATTGAAGATGGTCGCATAAAAACAATTGGAAAAAGAACTGATGTAGAAATTCCTGAAAATGCAACAGTTATTGATGTAAAAGGAAAAACATTAATACCTGGTTTATGGGACATGCATGCACATTCAAATCAGGTACAATGGGCACCAGCATACTTAGCGGGTGGTGTTACGACAATTAGAGATAATGGTAATGAATTAGAATTTGCAACGGCTTTTAGAGATGCTATAGCAAAAGATGGAGCCTTGGGGCCAGATATTCTATTGTCTGGTATGACAGACGGGCCTGGTGTTAAAGGTAATGGAATTATAAGAGCTAGATCTGCAGAAGAAGCTAAGGAAGTTGTAGACTTATACCATAAAAATGGGTATGAACAGATTAAGATTTATACCTCAATAGAGCCAGAAATTTTAAAAGTATTAGCTATTGAAGCTCATAAGGTTGGTATGACTGTTACCGGCCATGTTCCTGCATTGGTCGATAATGCAAATAAGGCGGTGGAAGATGGTATGGATATGTTAAGTCATTACAATAGAATTTTAGCGGTATTATTTCCAGATAAAAAAATATCAGAATTAGGGTCATATTTTATGGCTAAAAATGAAATTACTGAGGAGCAGATTAATACTGCAATCGCGTTTTATTTAAAACACGGTACTGTATTAGATCCTACACTTGGTCTGGGAGTTATACGTACCATGCAAGAAGGCGAATTAATGGAAACAATAGAACCAGATGCAGGTAAAATGGCTTATGAACTTTTTGAAGGTAAAAGGTTTAGAAGTGGTTTAAATGCTATACGTGCAGAACAAGCGAAGAAAGATATAATGAAATCTGCGGCGGTAATAGGAAAGTTTTACAAAGCAGGGATACCTGTTGTTGCTGGTACGGATAATTTTGCACCAGGATTTGGACTCTTTTTAGAATTAGAAACCTATACTAAATATGGCGATTTAACGCCTTTGCAAGCAATACAAACAGCTACAATAGTTCCAGCAACTGCTATGGGAAGAGGCGATGAAACAGGGACCTTAGAGATTGGTAAAGAAGCAGATATTGCTATTTTAGAGAAAAATCCATTAGAAAATATTGAAAACCTAAGAACTGTTGAAGCAGTTGTTACCAATGGAAATTATTATGAAAGTGAGCCGCTATGGCATGCTGCAGATTTTAAATCTAAGAACGATAAGTAAAAAGAATAATGTTAGAAAGGATAGAAAAAGAATATGATCCAGAACAACGATTAAAAGAATTAAATATAAGGTTACCTAGTCCCCCCAATCCTGTAGCAAACTATGTTAATGGTGTACAAACGGGTAACCTTATTTTTTTAGCAGGCAAAGGCCCTAGATATGCTGATGGAACTGAAATGACAGGGAAATTAGGGCTGGATGTCTCTATTGATCAAGGCTATGAAGGTGCTAGATTAACAGCAATAAACCAAATAGCAGTATTAAAATATATGCTAGGCGATTTAAAAAAGTTAAAGCGCATTGTAAAAGCCTTAGCATTTGTAAACTCAGAGCCTGCTTTTGTAGCACAACCAAAGGTCATTAATGGCTTTTCAGATCTTATGGTAGCTGTTTTTGGGGATAGAGGTATTCACGCCCGTGCTGCCATTGGTGTAGCCACATTACCTAGAGCACAAGCTGTAGAAATAGAAGTAATCGTTGAGGTTTACGATTAATATCACTCTTTTAAGGCCAACTTAAATTTATGCACTTTATGTTAAATACAGCGATTAAAAAATCAGTTATAAAAATCATGAGTTCTAAAACAATGTTTTTTGGATTTCTGTTTTTAGGACTTCAATATGCAAGCAGTCAAGAACTGAAATTAAAATATTTTGGTGGCGCTGGTTGGGAATTGACCGATGGGAAAACAACCATTTTAGTAGATCCTTATTTGTCTAGAGTAAAATTAGGCGATAGCCCTGCAAACAGTAAAGAAGATCCGCGCAAAAACTATTATGAAAGTGATTACTTTCAATCAGATACTGTGGTAATCAATAAGCACATTACAGAAGCTGATTATATTTTGGTACACCACTCTCATTTAGATCATTTGGGAGATGTGCCCTATATCGCAAAGAAAACTGGAGCCAAAGTGATTGCAACAGAAACGAGTTGTACGATACTAAGAGCGTATGGGGTTCCAGAAGAACAGCTGCTTACGGTTAGAGGTGGCGAAGATTACCAGTTTGATGAGTTTTCAGTAAAAGTGGTTCCCTCTATACATTCTGCCTTAAATGACAAGCATTATTTTGATGCTAGAACTCATGAAAAAGAATTAAAAGCGCCATTGAAACTAGAAGATTTTATAGAAGGAGGTTCCTTGATGTTTTATGTTAGATTTAATGAGCACAAAATATTAACGGCAGGTTCTATGAACTTTTTAGAAAAAGAAGTTCAAGGCTTAACACCAGATATTCTTTTACCAGGAGTAAACTTTTCAAGGTTAGAAATTTATAAGTATACAGAACGATTGTTAAAAGCTACAAATTTTCCTAAAACGATAATACCTACACACTGGGATAATTTTAGGGTGCCTTACGGCTATTCTCAAGAACAAGCCATAGATAAAAAGATTAAGCCTTTTATAAAAGAAGTAAAAGCTGTTTCTCCCGATGCTAAAATTATTGTTCCTGTACATCTAGAAACAATAACTATAAAATAGGGTAACGCTTAATTTTCAAGTACAACTGATGTTCTATAATTTATATTAATTCCTTTTTTTATGCCTATGAGCTCTTTAATAAATCCACTTTGGAACGAAAAAAAAGTAAAGAATTATTTACCTCATATGACGGTTCCTGAGGTGGATGATTTTTTGACGAAATCTGATTTGGTTATTATTCCTATTGGGGCATTAGAACAGCACTCTAGTCATTTACCTATTGGTACCGATTTTATAAACGGCGTTGAGCAATGCAAACTTATCGCACAAGAACGGGATGTTTTGGTAGCTCCTGTTCTAATGGCAGGGCAGTCTCCCTATCATATGGCCTTTTCGGGATCAATTACCTTATCTGCGGATACCATTATTCAAGTGCATATGGAAACGGTAGTGTCCTTAATTAAGCACGGGTTTAAGCGTTTTGTATTTATGAATTCTCATGGAGGAAATAGGGCTATTACTACGTTTTTAGTTGATCAAATTAACCAAAAAACGGCAGGTGTAGCTGTAGATTTCGGGGTGGCGATACATCCTTATTTGAAATTAGATACGCATAAAAAACCAGAAGTATTAGACCGTCATGCGGGTACAGGAGAGACCTCAGACTCTTTGTATTTAATGCCAGATTTGGTGCAGTTAGATAAAGCTACGGCAACAAAATTAACACTTCCAACACATTTAGAGCAGATGCTTCCGGAAGTAATTAATGAGGAACCAACAGCTAAGTTATTGTTTCTTTCAGAAGCCTTAAAAGGGGAGGAGACAGGAAAAAACACCTCAACATTAGAAATGACTAAAACGGGAGTGTGGGGAGAGCTAGACCCTAAAGAGGCAACCGTAGAACGAGGAGCGAAAAATATCAATAACACTGTACAAGCAGCGGTGAAATTCATTGATAAATGGAATGACCTTATAAAAGAATAGCACACATTTTATAGTTAACCTTTACCATAGAAAAATGAAGAACTCTTTACTTACGCTAATTTTTATTTTCTTGTTTTTTGCTCACGCTGGGGCTCAAGAGGTAAGTGTAGAAGCAACATCAAACATTGTTTTAAATATTAAGCCTTCGCAAACAGATAGCAGAATTAATAGGGCAGATACGCCTCATTTTGTGACGTATGATCCTGCTATCAAACAAGGTAAATTGCTCCTTTTTATACCAGGAACAAATGGTATTGCTTCAAGAGGACCAGAGAATTTTTTTAATACGGCGCTCAAACAAGGATACCAGATCATTAATTTATCATACATAAACACACCCGCTATAGCTCAAATTTGTAAGGGTACTGCCCTGGAAGAAAACGCTAATTGTGCCGAAGATTTTAGAAATAGAAGGGTATACGGTACGACTCCTTTTTCATTGATCAGTGATGCCTCGTATGATGCTATAGTTAACCGTCTTACTAAGCTTTTGATATACCTATCAGAAACAAATGTAGAAGGCAGTTGGGATAAGTATTTGGAAAATGGGCAACCAAAATGGGGGGAAATTGCTTTAGCAGGACAGTCTCAAGGAGGTGGAATGTCTGCCTTTATAGCCAAAACACACCGTGTTGCTCGAGTTATTGATTTTTCTGGCGGATGGGATTATTCCGCAAAAAATAAGATTGCAGAGTGGTATTTTAAAGACAGTAAAACGCCTCTTGATCGGTGGTATGGAACCTACCATGTAAAAGAGCCCGCTGCTCCCACAATTATTAAAACCTATAAGGCCATGAAGATTCCTGAAAAGAATATTTATGCTTTTGATTTGGAAGTTCCTGATGGAAAAAAAGCACATTCCAACGGCATACGGAATATTGCGTATGTAGCAGATTGGATTGCATTGCTTGGAAAAGGAAATTAATATTTTATCTAAATAGTAGTTTCAATTTCATGTTATGTTCTGAATAATTTGTTGGCTTGAATTCCTTATTTAAACAATTACACCTATGAAAAAATACATTTTTAGTTTCTTGATTTTAGCACTGACATCGTATGCTTTTGTAGAAAAAGAGCCCGTACAACAACATAAAAACACTACTAAAGCACATTCAGGAATGAATACATTAGGATTAATTGGTGGCACTTCGTGGCATTCTACTATAGATTATTATAGAACCATCAATCAAACTATAAATGATCATTTTGGAAATAACACCAACCCACCCTTAATTGTCTATACCCTTAACCAAGCAGAAGTACATCGGTATCAGATAGAAAACAAATGGGATTCTATAGCTACGATGTTGGTCACTGCGGCTTTAAACTTAAATAAAGCGGGTGCTAGTGCTGTTCTTTTCTGTGCAAATACCCCGCATAAGGTATATGATGATGTTCAAGGAAAATTGGATTTTCCTGTAATTCATATTGCCGATGCTACGGCTCAAGCAATCCATGAAAAAGGATTAAAAAAAGTACTGTTTCTAGGGACTAAGTACAGTATGGAAGAACCTTTTATAACCAAAAGAATTGAGGTCAATGGTATTGAAGTATTAGTACCGCAAGAAAAGAAGCAAATTGAAGAACTACACAGGATTATTCAAGAAGAACTGACCTACGGTATCATTGATAAAGAATCTAAAAAATATGTACTGGGTATTATTGCAGAAGCTATAGCAGCAGGAGCTCAAGGAGTTGTTTTAGGTTGTACAGAGTTTCCACTAATGATCTTTCAAGAAGATTTAGAAGTACCTGCGTTTAATACAACGGAGATTCATTCAAAAGCAGGGGTAGATTATATTTTAAAAAATTAAGCATGCAGATTTCAAAGCAACGTATCGGATTAGTATTAGGGCCACTTGTGTTTAGCTATATTCTTTTTTTTCTACATGTTGAAGGTTTAGATTATAAAGCAAGAGCAATTTTAGCCTCCGTTGCTTGGATTGCAATTTGGTGGATTACAGAAGCCATTTCAATAGCGGTAACTGCATTGTTACCCATCGTGCTTTTTCCATTATCTGGCGGCTTGGAGCTGAGCCAGACGACCGCTTCCTATGGTCATAAATATATTTTTTTATATGTGGGTGGTTTCATTCTTGCTATTGCCATTGAAAAATGCAACCTGCACAAGAGAATAGCTCTTTCCATCATAAAAATAGTGGGAACTAATATTACCAATATCATTTTAGGCTTCATGATTGCTACAGCGCTTTTATCGATGTGGATTTCTAATACAGCTGCTACTGTTATGATTTTACCTATGGGAATGGCTATTGTATCACAATTGCGCGATAACCCCAACACGATTAAAAATGAAAACATTCTTTTTGGGAAAGCATTAATGTTAGCAATTGCGTACAGTGCTTCTATTGGGGGAATTGCTACTTTAATTGGTACACCTACTAACTTGGTGCTTGCTGGCGTTGTTCAGACTACTTTTGGAGTAGAAATAACATTCTATCAATGGTTTGTCTTTGGCTTTCCTATTGCTTTAATTTTATTGTTTTTGTGTTGGAAATATTTAACAAAATTTGCCTTCAAATTTCAGCAGAAAGAGTTTCCGGGAGGTAGAGCGGAAATTAATGCACAATATAAAGCATTGGGTAAGATGTCTTATGATGAAAAGATGGTTTTAGCCGTATTTTTATGTACTGCGTTTGCATGGATCACAAGATCTTTTTTACTTCAAAAATTGATCCCACAAATAGACGATACCATTATTAGCGTATTTTTTGCGATAGCATTGTTTGTGTTGCCATCTAGCAAGAAAAAGAAAGGGTTAATTTCATGGGAAGATGCCGTTAAATTACCGTGGGGTGTTGTTTTACTCTTCGGTGGGGGTATGGCCTTGGCATTAGGTTTTGAAACTAGTGGTTTAGCCCTGTGGATTGGTAATAAATTAGTAGCATTAGAAGCTGTTCCTTTTATTTTCTTACTCTTAATCTTAATTTTTGCCGTAAATTTTTTAACAGAAATAACCTCTAATATTGCTACCACAGCAATGTTATTGCCCGTGCTCATCTCTTTGGCGCCTACATTAGGCGTGCATCCATATTATTTAATGATAAGTGCAACTGTAGCGGCATCATGTGCCTTTATGCTTCCTGTAGCCACACCACCAAATGCAGTAGTATTTGGGTCTGGGTATTTAAAAATTGAGGATATGGTTAAAAAAGGAATTTGGATGAATCTGATCTCCATTATCATTCTAACCTTATTTGTATATTTTGCTTTGCCTCTAATTTGGGATTTAAGCTAGATATGGTGCTAAGTTTTCTTATTTACAGTGTTTTTTTAAATTTCACCAAAAGAAAATTCCATCAGGAGGAAAAATGTAATTTCTCAAAAAAACGTATAAATAGTAACTTTTCGATAATAATAGTGGTTTCCAATTTCAGATTATTATAACAACTCCAAAACATTAGTATATTTATGTACGATCTATATATGATAAAGAGCAATTTAACGTTCTTTATGCTGCTATAGCATATAATTTGATACATCAGTACATGAATAATACTACACCAGAACATAAACGCCTAGAAGAAAATTATTCCGAAGAAAAAGATTGGTTAAAATGGGGGTCTTATGTGAGTGAACGTCAATGGGGAACCGTTAGAGAGGATTATAGTGCAGGCGGAGACGCATGGAATTACTTTCCACATGAGCATGCCAGAAGTAGAACTTATAGATGGGGAGAAGATGGTATTGCAGGTATTTCAGACCGCTATTGTAATATTTGCTTTGGGGTGAGTTTATGGAATGGAAAAGATGCTATTCTTAAAGAACGACTATTTGGATTAACAGGACCCCAAGGAAATCACGGAGAAGATGTAAAGGAATTGTATTATTATCTTGAAAATACGCCTACACATTCGTACATGAAGCAATTGTACAAATACCCTCAAAAAGCTTTTCCCTATGCAAAATTAGTAGAAGAAAATGCCAAACGTAATAGAACGGAACTTGAATACCAGTTATTAGATACAGGTGTTTTTGATAACGACGAATATTTTGATGTTTTTACGGAATATGCAAAAGGCGATAATGAAGATATTTTAATTAAAATCACGGTAAATAACAAAAGTAAAAAAGCAGCGCCATTACATTTGTTACCCACCTTATGGATTCGTAATTATTGGGATTTTAAGGAGATGCCCAAAAAGCCTAAAATAGAAAAGCAAACCCAGAATGGTAGCCCTTTTGTAAAGGTAGAGCATTGTTATGTGGGGGATTATAACCTGTATTTTGAGGAAGCAGCAGAATTGTTATTTACAGAGAATGAAACCAATATGGAGAGCGTTTATTTAGCGAAAAACGATCATCCTTATAAAAAAGACTTATTTCATAAAGCAGTAACTTCAAACGACTATAAATTAGCAACAAAACGTACGGAAGGGACGAAATTTTCTCCGTTGTATAAGCTGAATTTGAAAGGTGGGGAATCTAAAACGATAAGACTTCGTTTTACGAAAGAAACTCTTGAAAACCCATTCAATGATACATTTAATACCCTTTTTAATGCCAGAGTTGCAGAGTGCGAAGATTTTTACACAGCTACTATTGGTGAGGTGCAACACAAAGAAATTCAAAAGCAAGCACTAGCGGGGATGTTGTGGTCTAAAAACTACTATAATTACGATGTAGAGCAATGGTTGTTGGGAGACTCTAAGGCCTCGGTGCCTGCAAAAGAAAGGTTGTCTGGTAGAAATACTTCATGGCAAACCTTGAGAAATCATGATATTATGTTAATGCCAGATGCTTGGGAATATCCTTGGTATGCTGCTTGGGATTCTGCTTTTCATTGTGTAACCATGGCACTAGTAGATGCTAATTTTGCTAAGCACCAATTATTGTTATTTACCAAAGAATGGTATATGGCTCCAAACGGTCAAATTCCTGCCTATGAGTGGAATTTTAGTGATGTGAATCCACCAGTACAAGCGTGGGCAACTTTAAACGTTTATAAGACAGATAAAGAGCAAACAGGCAAAGGAGATTTGCGTTTTTTAAAGAAAATGTTTAATAAATTAGCTTTAAATTTTACCTGGTGGGTTAACCAAATAGATGGCAGTCAGAATAACGTCTTTGAAGGCGGATTCTTAGGTCTTGATAATATTGGAGTTTTTGATCGTAGTCATGGTGTGCCAGGTGGTGGCACCTTAGAACAGGTTGATGGTACCTCATGGATGGCACTCTACTGTTTAAATATGTTAGAGATAAGTTTAGAATTGGCATTGCATGACGATTCTTATGATGATATGGCGATTAAATATTTTGGTCATTTTGTTTTTATCGCAGAAGCTTTAAATAAATTAAGCCTTGAAAATGAGGGTATTTGGGATGAAGAAGAAGGCTTTTTCTATGATAAATTGCTCTTCCCAAATGGGGGGTCGGCCTCTATAAAAATACGTTCTATTGCTGGGATGTTATCTATTGCAGCAGTGCTTTGTATTCGAAAAGAAACCTTAGAAAAATTACCGAAGTTTAACCATGCGGTGCAGTGGTTTAAAAACCATAGAATGAAAACACTGAAATATCCAGTGGTTCAAGAATATGCAGATGGTGATGATTTGTTACTTTCGTTAGTCCCAAAAGATCGTTTAAAAAGGTTGGTTAATGTGCTATTAGATGAGAAAGAATTTTTGAGCCCTCACGGGATTAGATCTTTATCTAAAATACACGAAACTCCTTATAATGTAGATATTAATGGCGTTAATTATAGTATTAACTATGAGCCTAATGAGTCTACCACATCTTTATTTGGAGGAAATTCTAACTGGAGGGGTCCTGTTTGGTTTCCTTTGAATTATTTGTTTATACAGGCCTTAAAGGAATACCATAGTTATGGTGGTGATAGTTTAAAATTTGAGTACCCAACAGGGAGCAAGAATAAACTAAACTTAAAAGAAATAAGTGTAGAGATCAGCAAACGTTTAATTTCCATTTTTGAGAAGGATAAAGATGATAACCGTATTGTTCATGCTTTACATAAAGATATCTATGCGCGAGAAGGTTTTAAGGACCTAATTCTCTTTTATGAATATTTTGATGGTGATAATGGTCGGGGTGTAGGAGCATCACATCAAACTGGTTGGACTTCTCTGGTGGCAAATTTGATAGACGAAATAAACAAGAAATAATAACAGCAGATGTTTTATTTTATAGCTTGGTTATTGCCAGTACTCTTTTTGGGGTATATGGTCTGGAGGATTTGGATTAAGAAAAAAACCTTTGAATTGAAGGCACTTCCTGAGGCTTGGAAAAAAATACTGGATGAGAAAGTCTCGTTTTATGCCGAATTGAATGCAAAAGATAAGACCAAGTTTGAGGCAGACGTACTTTACTTTTTAAATACGGTAACCATCACTGGTGTTAAAATACAGATTGATGATGCAGACCGTTTACTCGTAGCGTCAAGTGCTGTAATTCCTCTTTTTGGGTTTCCAGAATTACGCTATCGTAATATTAATGAAGTGCTATTGTACAAAGATTCATTTAATGAAGACCATCAAACCGAAGGAGAGAAACGCAATATTTTAGGCAAAGTTGGTTCTGGCGATATGAATAGATTAATGATTCTTTCGCTTCCTGCATTGCGTGCAGGTTTTGCTATTAAAGACAGCAAGAATAACGTGGGAATCCATGAATTTGTCCACTTGATTGATAAGGCAGATGGCGCAGTAGATGGCCTTCCAGAAAGCATAATGAACCAACAGTTTGTGCTCCCGTGGTTAAATCTAATGCATCAAGAAATAGAAAAAATTAAGGAAAATGATTCTGATATCAACCCTTATGGCGCTACCAGTCAAATAGAATTTTTGAGTGTTGTAAGTGAGTATTTCTTTAATCAACCAGAAAAATTCAAAGAAAAGCATCCTCAATTATATAGCTTGTTAGCCAAAATATACGCCCAAGATAGTGCTTAAATTTACCTTTTTGAAGGAGGAGGAGTTATTGTTTCTATGTTTTGAATTTTAACGCCGTGTAATACATTTTCATATAAAAAAGTGGTGATAATATCTTTATAAGCATATCCCCATTCTGCCCAATTATGTCCGCCTTCTAGGTCCACATACAACGAATAGGATTCGTTAAGTTCTTTTAGTCTTTGAGTAATAATTTTAGGTCCGTCAAGAAGTACATACCCATCAGAACGCTCGTTGCAATTATGATGTGCTGCAAGAGCATAAGGTACTTTAGGATCTAATTTACCGTGAAAGAATAGCATAGGAACTGCATTTTCTTTAGTTAAATAGTCATTATTTAAAGTGGCTCCAGAAAAACTAATGATGCCTTTTATTTTTGCATCGCTATAATAAATGGTTTTAAATAAATAATGATTCTTCATAATAACAGCATTCAGAACCATTTCTGCGCCAGCGCTGCTGCCCACAAGAATTACATTATTAGGGTCTACATTAAAACTTTTATAGTAATTGGTGAGATACCAAATAGATTTGTTTAAGTCTGCAGCAGTTTCTAAATAGGTTCTCATTTTTTGCGAGGTTCGATAATCACACCCAAAAGATTGTTTTCTTTGGGATAAACGGTAATCAATAGAAGCTACTGCATATCCTTTTTTAGCCAACGCCCTACCTAAACCTTTTTCGTCACCACCATTTCTTTGACCAGCTACAAAACCACCGCCGTGAACAATAATCACAAGCGGTTTTAGTTCTTCACGATCTTTTTTGACATCGTAGAAATCTAACTTTAACGTATCTGCATACACAAGTGTTCTTATTCTCACATCAGAAAAAATGTCGTCTTTATATCTGGTTTGACTATAACAGGTATTTAAACCGAATAAGAAAATAAGTAAAATTGAAATGTATGTTTTCATTTTTATAAAAGACGCAAAGATATGTAAACATTCATACCAAGCTTGGCATTAGACTTAAAAGAAAAGATTATTTTTAAGAACCATAAATACATGATAATGAAAACCTTTGTTAGTAGTATCTCTCAAAAAGAGTTTCCGATTAATGAAAAATTCATAGGAGGAGCAATAAGGAAATCAATCTTTGATAGCATACTAAAAGATCATGCCAACTTCACTAAAAAAAGTACCATAGCCTTATCTGAACTGAATTTTTATCGTCAAAAATATTTAGCAAACTACCTGCTTGAGGAGGTAGGAGCGTTAACGGGCTTAGAGAATGATGTATTGGAAACTATTGCCAACAATGAGATGATTACGGCCAAAAGTATTACGACAGATGATGGTGCAGATTTTTCGTTAGGGCAACGTTTGGCAGATGCTGTTGCTAGTTTTGGGGGCAGTTGGAAATTCATTATTATCTTCGGGTTGTTCATTGCTATATGGATTATGTCCAACATTGTTTTCTTGATGAACAAAGGTTTTGATCCTTATCCTTTTATTTTACTAAACTTAATACTCTCTTGTTTGGCAGCATTACAGGCGCCAGTAATAATGATGAGCCAGAACAGGCAAGAAGAGAAGGATAGAGAAAGGGCGCAAAAAGATTACATGATTAATTTAAAGGCAGAGTTAGAGATACGTACCTTACATGAGAAATTAGATCATTTAATCTTACACCAACAACAAGAGCTTCTAACTATTCAGCAGGTACAGGTAGAGATGTTGGATGATATTATGAAGCAGCTAAATCTAAAAAGAAAATGATAGAGACTACTATTGGGATAGCACTTTCTGGAGGAGGAGCTAGAGCCGCAGCGCATATTGGAGTATTGCACGCCTTAAATGAAAACGGGATATATCCTACTCACGTATCGGGTACTAGTGGTGGTGCTGTTATTGGTGCCTTGTATTGTTCTGGATACGCACCCTTAGAAATCTTGGAATTGACCAAAACGGCCTCTTTTCTGCATATTTTTAAATTAGGTTTGGAGTTTAGATCTATTCGGGATATGTCTCGTTTAAATGAGTTTCTGTACTACCATATTAAGCATGATTTTAAGGAACTACAAATTCCACTCTTTTTATCTGCTACAAATTTAGATTCCGGATTCAATGAAATTATGAGGGAAGGACGTTTATTACCTGCAATAATGGCTTCATGCGCTATTCCGCTAGTGTTTAAACCTGTAGTTTTCAATGGCAATACGTATGTAGATGGCGGAATATTGAATAATTTACCAGTAGATGTGCTTAAAGAAAAATGCCAGTTTGTATTTGGTTCTAATGTGAGTGGTTTAGAAAAAGGGAAGAAAGTAAATAGCCGCTTAGAAATTGCACACAGGTGCCTTCAATTAGCCATTAGTACCAATGTAGCTCCACGATTAAAAATGTGCGACCATGCCATAGAAATTCAAGACGCCTTTCATTTTGGTATTTTTGATATTGAAAAAGCCCAAGAGTTATTTGATATTGGGTATACCACTACTATAAATGAAATGGATGCCATAAAATTAAAATTAGCGGCAAAACGTTGATTTTTGAATCTTTAGTTTATTTTTTAGCTAGTATTGAACTTCTATGATTTTTTCAGTCAGTTGATATCCTCCAAAAACACCAACTCCGTTTTCACCATCTATATTATCTGGTGCAATACTATATTCAATAAATGGGTTGCCGTCCGAGTCGTCATTTAAATAGGAGGCTCTGAAATTTTGATAAATTACTTCTTCAACGTTTGCTACCTGTAAGGTTAATTTAACAGAAGTTCCTTCTTCTAAAAACCCCGTATACGCAGATGTCTTATCATTTAAAATAACACCATCTCCGATAGCATCTGTAAGAAAGCCACCCGTTTCAAAATATAGTGAGCCTTGATACGTTTCTTCTTCAAATGTCTCTTCATATTTGGCTCCAACGATATAAAAATTGGCCGTACCCACTATATCTTCAAAGCTTATATCTACATCGGTATAGACACCGTAATCATCCTGACCTCCAGCGAGATTCTCTAGAATAGTAGCTACTTTTTCAGGAATTCTACAACTTGAGGTATAGGTATTTTCTTGTGTAATTACTTCCAAAAAATATTGAGATCCCTCTGTTATTTTAAGATTTTCTGCTTTGGTAGAATACATAGAATTTTCACTAGAATATAGAAGCTGTACAGAATTTCCTTCAACATCTGCGATGCTTACTATAGCGTCTTCAATAATAAAAGAGCTGTAGTTTTCCGTGTCATCAAAGCTTAATGCTGTTCCTATAGCGGGTAATGCTTTAGAAACGCTCACGGTTAAAAGAGTATCTGTAGGGGATATATAACTCAAAATATACACTTTTTCTTCTGCATCTAATAACTTGTCAGCATCTACAACTTTTTGACATCCCGAGAATACAATTAAAAGAAGAAACAGTATGGTGGTTAATGTTTTCATAAACTTAGAATTTTAGATTGTAATTTATAGAAGGTATGAGCATAAGTACAGAGGTTCTAGTTAACTCTTTTTCTATTGTGGCATTTGGGTCATTGTAATCGTAATATTTATCATCGAGAGTGTATATGAACGGATTTTGTCTAGAGTAAGCATTGTATAATGAGATTCCCCAAGTACGCACTTTGTTGTTCTTTTTCTTTTTATGAAATTGAATTCCTAAATCTAATCTGTGGGTAGTTTCTCCTCTAAAATTATTTCTTCCTGAACTAAATTCTTCACTTCCATTATAATAGCTGTAATTCGTGTTGATTGGAAAATTCCCTAGGTTGTTCAAACGTTGTAAATTAGGAAGTGTATAGTTATTACCTGTAGATAATACCCAAGTTCCAGATACTGTTATTTTTTCGCTAGGCTTATAAATACCTACTAATGATATATCATGTCTGCGATCATAGCGGTCAAAGAATTTCTTTCCTAAGTTTAGTTCATCAAATTGTCTTTCAGACCAAGAAAGTGTATACCCCAGCCAACCCGTTAATGGTCCTGATTGTTTTCTGAAGAGAAGCTCTGTGCCGTAGGCCCAACCTTGACCTGTGGTTATATTTTCTTCCCAATTTATATTTTTTCCACTTTCTAAATTGTCAAGGGCTAAAAATGAAGCTCCTTCCTTATAAGAAATTACATTATCTAATTTTTTATAGTAGGCTTCAGTAGAGAATGAATAGTCTTTTTCTTGAAAATCTTTTGCTATTCCAATAGCATATTGTTCTGAGCTTTGAGGCTTCACATTATCGGTAGAAGAAACCCATAAATCTGTTGGTAAACCGATGCCTGAACTTGATAACAAATGAATGTATTGATTCATTTTAGAATAAGATGCTTTGAAGGCTAAATCGGGTCTTAAATTATACGACAAGGCAATGCGAGGTTCAAAATTTAAAGAATTCTCTGCTTTATAGTTAAAGTGACTGGCCCTGAAACCAGGAGAAAAATTAAGCTTATCAGTAACCTTCCAATCATCTTCTAGGTATACTGCACCTTCAAAAGAATTGAGTTCTTGTGTTTTGTTAATAGAACCACTGTAGGGATCTTTAATTACAACTCTTTGAGGAGTAAAATTATGTCTTGTTGCAATAGCTCCAAATTTTACGCTGTGTTTGTTATTTGGGTAGTAATCAAAATCTGTTTTTATAGAATAGTCATCAATACCAGAGCTTGTATTAAATAAGTAGTTGTCATCATACTCATCAATTTTTAAATCTTTATTGTCAATATCAATTTTGAATTCGTAGTTACTAAAAATAAGAGAAGTATTCGCAAATAGTTTATTGCTAAATTGATGATTCCAGCGTAGTGTTGAGGTAATATTCCCCCAAGCAAGGTTTGTTTTTTCTTTAGCTGTTGCATCAAGATATCTGCTGTAAAATTTATCTTTTCCGTAGTAATTACTCCAATACAGTTTATCTTTTGAACTAAAGATGTGATGTATCTTAAAGTTTAAATCTGTAAAAAAATAACCGCCATTTTCATCTTTATCAAGAAAAGGTTGCACAATTAAATCAGCATACGTACGTCTTCCGCTCATGATAAAGGAAGTCTTCCCTTTATTAATGGGTCCCTCAAGTACCACGGATGATGAAATTAATCCAATATTTATATTTCCAGAGAGTTTTTCTTTGTTACCATCTTTCATGCCTATATTTATGACAGAAGATAATCTGCCGCCATAACGGGCGGGAAAACCACCCTTAAAAGCTTCAACAGACTTTACAGCATCTCCGTTAAAAACGGAAAAGAAACCAAATAGGTGATTGGAGTTATACACAACAGCATCATCAAGAATTATTAAGTTTTGGTCTGGTGTACCTCCGCGTACATGAAATCCGGAACTACCTTCTGACCCTCCTTGAATACCGGGTAAGAGTTGTAAGGTCTTTAAAACGTCTTTTTCACCGAGTAATGCAGGAAGATCTTGCACATCCATAGGATTAAGACGAACAGCGCTCATTTGAGTTACTTTACTTTCTTTAACATGCTGGTCAGCTATAACCACAACTTCAGATAAGGCTTCAGACGATGCTATTAAATTTACGAATACTTCCAAGTCAGCATTCAGATCAATTTCTTTCACCTGTGAGGTAAAGCCTATGTAAGAGAAGACTACACTATGTTTTCCTTTAGGGACCGTAAAAGAAAAGAAACCATATTCGTTGGTGATGGTACCCACTTTTAATTCTGGAATATAAACCGAGACTCCAAATAAATTTTCACCACTACCCTGTTCTTTTATATAACCACTTACCGTATATTTTTCTGCCTGATTAGTAGTAGATTTTTTGTGATTGAAATTTCGTTTTTCTTTAGCGGTTACGTTGTTCGAAAAAATTAGAATAACGAATACGGAGTAGAGTAGTTTTGTTTTCAAGTAGCGCTAGTTTTATCCAATTACTTGGATGTGGTTAGTTTTACAAAACTTATCGTTTTTAATAAACGCTAAGGGCTATGCGTCAGCAATTAAGGTTTATTTTCTAAGTTTTCTTGTTAAACAAAACACAAATACTCTTTTTTAGGCTATAATTTAACTTTGATTTAATGTTTAGCCTGTTTTTTGTAGAAATAAATTTATTCAGTATTATAATTTTCCAGGCATGGCTGATGGCTCAAAATAATAGCTACTGGCTTTTAAAGCTTAGGATTTGGGTAATGGTTAGCTTGATCTTCCAAGGTTTGATCCATACAAATAAAATCCTTTTCAATAAGTATACTGATGGCATCGCCTGCAGAGGTGGTGTGAATGTTTTCAAAGCCTACGGTTTCATTGGTAGCCCAATCTTTCGTGTCTGCTTTAGGAAAATATAGGGTGATGGTATTATTGGTATAGTCTGCCTCTAGTTGTGAGATTCCTTCTTTTGCTATTAATTCATAAGAAAACGGTGTGGTTGCAAATGCTGTTTTCTCACTTAAAAAACCTGTGGAACAAAAGGTTTCTACATCACTTTTTGTAAGTCTATATCTTATAGTATTTCCTTTAATTCTTATTTTCATGGCTGTGAATTTACGAGACTAAATGTACCTCTTTTTCTAATGCAGTAGTTTTATAATTAATAGTAACTCGCGTGCCTTCTCCTGGAATTGAATTAATAAATAAACGACCATTGATATAGCTAATACGCTCCCTCATATAAAAAAGCCCCATACCACCCTCACTGTTGTTTTTAGGCATTTTATCTAGGATAGTTTCATCAAAGCCTTTGCCGTCATCATCTATAACAATACTTAGGATGTTATCTGTGTATTTTATACTTAACAAGATGTAATTGGCTTCTGCATATTTTATGGCATTATTTACAGCCTCTTGCGCTACCCGATAGATATTGGTTTCTGCGAGCGAATCAAAACGTATAAATTTTTCTGTTTTGTTTTCAAAAAGAATGTTCTTTCCGGTGAGTTTTGCTAATTCGGAAGTCATTTTATGTAAAGCAGGAAAAAGGCCATGGTCTTTTAACTCTGGTGGCGTTAAATTAAAAGTGGCGGTTCTAACCCCTTTTATTAAATCTGAGCAGAGGGTTTTTAAATAGGCAATTTTTTCTGCAGTCTTATCTTTATTATCTAGGTTAATAGATTCTATATTAAATTTTAGGGCAGTTAACATTTGGCCAATTCCATCGTGGATGTCTTTAGCAATACGTTTTCGTTCTTCTTCTTGCCCCTCAACAATCTGACTCGCTTGTACCTTTTTTTGAAGTATTTTATCTTCAAAATTTTGTTTGATGAGTTGCTCAACTTTTTCTTGGTTTTGTTTGCGCTCTGTAATATCAGAACAAAGAATAAGGACGTTTTGTTTTTTACTAGATTGATGTAGTGGTATGATAGACATATCTAACCAGATACTTTCTCCCTTTCTAGTTTCTACATTAATTTCTTCAGATCTAATAGTCTTTCGGTTACTTTTCAAAACTTCTTTTAAGTACTGCTGTTGGCCTTCATTCGTGGTTAGAAGTTCTGATAATGGCTTAGATAAATCTTCATCACTACAGGCTAGAAGTTCTTGGAATTTTTTACTGATAAATACAACGCTTCCATCATTTTTTGCACTGGCAAATAAGGCGGCATTGTCTATTACAAAATTAAGTTCTTGCAATTCTTTAAGCGATTTCTCATTCTCTTCATACAGTTGTTGAATTTTATCAGTATTCGCATCAGATTCTAATTGATTGTTCATCAATCTAGAAATAGTGTTTTTAATTTGAAGTGATAGAGGTTTAAATATAAATAGGATCTCTAGAAATAATATGAGTAGTGAAAAGATAAGTAGAAGGTATTCTTTAAATTTTAAATTTTCTAGTTGTGTTTTACTCCGATTATCGTATTCATTAACAATAACATCCATCAATTTTAAAAAGGTACGTTCGTTATCAAGAAGTGTTTGAATGTTTTTTTGTGTAGCTAATGAGGAGCTTAGTCCTGATTTTTCTTCTTCAGCTATCACTTGTTTTGCAGCCGTAATCATCGCGGTATGGTGCGGCGTTATTTTTTTAAATAAAGCTAATATATCTTCGTGGGTTTCTTTTTGGATCCCCATAGAATCATTCCCGAATTGTAAGGCCGCATGAGATATTTTCCAAGTAGTGATGGTCTTTTTTAATTCCGTAAGTATTTGCCTCTTATCAGAGCCTGACTGTTTTAATAGCAGTGCTTCTTTGACTAATTTTTGACTATAAGCACGTTGTCTTCCCGCTACGTTGATTACCCTAGAATCATCAAGTTGAGCGTTTAAATGCACTTGTATTAAAATTTGAGCTACAATAATAGTAAGCGCAATTGCGGCTAGAGCAAGTAAATACCATTTTCGAATTCTCAAAAAGGTAGAAGAGTCTAGCGGTCGCTCAAATTTTGTTTTACTCATGCAATGGATACTTATAAAAGTACAAAATACTAAGATTTAGCCTTGTAAAGCTTTCCCCACTAAGGTCAAAGAGTTTGCAGACAACGGAAGTTTTAATGCAGCTTCTTGACCTTCTTTAGACATCTTACGCCATGTTTTTTGTAAAATATCAATCAGTTTCTCTTCTGAATATTTCTGAGCAAAAGGTTCAAAGTAATATTCAAGAAATACCAAGCAGATGACATCTTCCAAGGTTTGGGTTTCTTTATTCTTTTTAAGTTGCTTTTTTTCTAATAAAAAAGCAACATTATCAATGGTTTCCTGGTCATAACCAATGCTTTCCAGCAGTGCACTAGCTTTTTTAGCGTGATACTTCTTTAGATCTTGACGCCATGTAAGGTAGCCAGTTCTGTTCATATCATAAGAATCACGGGCAATCTCCCATCGGCAAATATGTTGACATCTGGCAGTAAGCTGTAATACTTCTGATGCATTAGGAGCAAAAGAATTTAACTTTTCAGTCATCCGGATAGCATATAGTACTTCTTTAGCATATTCTTTGCCTTCAAAAATTTCTTTATTTGGATCTTGCTCGTTTGCTTTATCAAAAAGTACAAAAGCCTTTTCTAATTTATCCGATGATGCCATAGTGTTCTTAGGTTTGCTCCAAAGCTATTCAGAAAAACCAATATACACAAAACCATCTTCTATTTTTACAGGATAAGTTGAAATAGCAGATAATGTACCGTTTAAATTTTCTCCTGTTTCTAGAGAAAAAGTATTTTTATGCAGAGGACAAGCTACTTTTGGAGTGCCCATATCCTCACCAATCATTCCTCGAGAAAGCACCATTTCCATTTTATGTGGGCATAAGTTTTGGCACGCGTACCATTTTCCTTCTCGTGCAAAATTAAAGACGGCTATTTGTTTCTCATTGTACTTCACACAGGCACCGCCGTTTTTCGGAAATTTTGTGACTGCAGCAGCTTTGAACCACACCGTTACATTCTCAATAGGGGTTGTATTGTATTCTTTTAAAATGGAATCTATCATTTTATTAGCTTTTAGTTCAACATTAGGTGATGCATTATATTTTAAGCCCAAGGTGCTGGCATTTTTTGTTCTCTTAAAGACACAAATTCTATATTTTCGTCTGCTGCGGTAGAATTCACAAAATGGGTATATTTTGCTCTAATTTCAGGATTCTCAACGGCCTCTTTCCACTCACATTTATAGGTATCTACTAAATGTTGCATTTCTTTATCTAGCTGATCTACAATTCCCAAACAATCATTAATCACAACATCCTTTACATAGTCAATACCTCCTTCTAGTTTATCTAACCATGCGGCCGTACGCATTAAGGGTTGTGCAGTTTGTATGTAATACATTAAAAAACGATCTACATATTTTATGGCGGTCTCTTTATCTACTTTCTCCGCCAATAACAATGCGTGTTTAGGAGTTGCACCACCGTTTCCGCCAATATAAATATTCCAGCCACCTTCTACAGCGATAAAACCAAAATCTTTACCACGTGCTTCCGCACATTCACGGATACAACCAGAAACACCGCCTTTAAATTTATGTGGAGACCGAATGCCTTTATACCTGTTTTCTATTTCTATAGCAAAACTTATGCTTTCATCCATGCCATACCTGCACCAAGTAGAGCCTACACAACTTTTTACGGTACGTAATGATTTTCCATAGGCTTGTCCCGTTTCAAAGCCTTCCGCGATAAGCTCTTCCCAAATTAATGGTAATTCATGTAGTTTGGCACCGAACATATCTATTCTTTGTCCGCCCGTAATTTTGGTGTACAAATCATATTTTTGAGCAATTCTACCCATAGCAATCATTTGCTTTGGAGAAATCTCACCACCCGCAACACGGGGTACTACAGAGTAAGTACCGTTACGTTGTATGTTTGCTAAATATCTATCATTGGTATCTTGTATAGTATCTTGCTTATTGGCTGTTTCATTAAATATACTTGCAAATAGCGAAGCCGCTAAAGGTTTGCAGGTTTCGCAACCATTTCCTTTTCCATGAGTATCTAATAATTCATCGTAATCTTGAATATTTTTCATTTTTACGATGTCATACAATTCTTGACGTGAATAATCAAAATGCTCACAGATACGTTCTTTTACAACCTTACCTAAAGATTTTAAAGTTTCATTTACAAGATCTGTTACCATGGGTTTGCAACCACCACAACCAGTAGTTGCTTTGGTAGCTTTAGCAATAGCTTTAACGGTTTCATTACCATCATCTTTTACAGAGCAACAAACTTGCCCTTTAGTCACCGCTTCACAAGAACAAACAACAGCAGTATCTGGTAAGTCCATAGCGCTACCAAAAGATGCAGCACCATCACCAGCAGGGAGTATTAATTGTGATGGATCTGAAGGAATAGGCATACTATTCAGGTAAATTTGATGTAGCATGCTGTAATCAGAAGCATCCCCGACTAAAATACCTCCTAATAATCTTTGGCCATCAAGGCTCACATTTATTCTTTTGTATAAGTGCTGCGTTTTATTTTCAAAAATTATAGAATGCCCTTTAGCTGCGGGCATAAAAGGCTCGCCAAAACTAGCGACGTCAACTCCTATTAATTTTAGTTTGGTAGACATGTCAATCTCTGCAGCCATGATATTATCAGTTTTGCCCGTAATTTGGTCTACAGCAACTGTTGCCATTTCATATCCAGGAGCTACTAAACCATATATCATTTGATTGTAAAGGGCAATTTCTCCAATGGCATATATGCTTTGGTCAGAAGTTTGCATTTTATGATCTACCACAATGCCGCCACGAACTCCCATTTTTAAGCCACTAGATTTCCCAAGTTCATCCCTAGGACGAATACCAGCAGAAATTACAAGCATTTCTACATCCAAGACATCATCCTCGCCAAATTCCATTCCTACAATGGCATCATCTCCTAGTATTTGATTGGTTGCTTTACTCAAATGAATGTGTAAACCTATAGATTCTAACTTTAGTTGTAACACTTGACTACTTCTAGAATCTAACTGCCTTGGCATTAATTTGGGTGCAAATTCTACAATATGGGGCTCTAGACCCATATCCATTACCGCTTTCCCTGCTTCTAATCCTAAAAGTCCGCCTCCTAAGACGGCAGCTTTTGCATTAGGGTTTTTTGCTTTTAAGGCTGCTGCGTAAGAGAGCATGCCTTCTAAGTCTTCAATAGTACGATATACAAAGACTCCTTTTTTCTCTACTCCTTTAATAGGAGGTACAAAAGCTGAAGAACCTGTTGCTAAAACAAGGTAGTCATAAGAGAAATCTCGATTCTTAGCTGTGGTAATTGTTTTTTCTTCACGGTTAATGTCTGCAACACGTTCATTGACCATCAGTTCTATGCCATTTTCTGCATACCATGCTGCTGGAGCCATTTCTAGAGCTTTAGCATCTTGGTTTTCAAAAAATTCACTTAAATGAACACGGTCATAGGCAGGTCTTGGTTCATCACCAAAAACAATAAGCTTATAGTCTTCACTTGTTTCTTTGGCTACAAATTTTTCGCAAAATTTATACCCTACCATTCCATTTCCTACTACGATTACGGTTTTCATACGTACGTCTTTATCATGTTACGAAACAAAATTACGTATAATTACGTATATTTTAGGTAATTTTATAAAAATAAATACGTAGTTTTGTTGTCATATTAATAATTCTACACCTTAAAAAATAGAAATTATGATGTCAAGTAAGAATCCAAAGGTAAGTTTAGTAGGCGCAGGCCCTGGGAGTAGCGACCTTATTACACGAAGAGGTTTTAAGGTGTTGCAAGAGGCCTCTGTAATTTTATATGATGCTTTAATCAGTAAAGAATTGCTTGATGAGATTGATAATTCAATCCCTAAAATATACGTAGGCAAACGTTGTGGAGAACATTCTTTTACCCAAGATGATATCAATAGATTAATTGTGGAAAACGCTTACCAGTATGGTCACGTGGTCCGGTTAAAGGGAGGAGATCCTTTTGTATTTGGTAGAGCGAGCGAGGAAATAGAGTATGTAGAATCTTTCGGAATACCAGTGACCGTTATCCCGGGAGTAAGTAGTGCTATTTCTGTACCTGCAAGTCAAGGTATTCCTGTGACCCGAAGAGGTATTAGTAGTAGCTTTTGGGTAATGACCGCCACTAAAAAAGATGGTTCTTTTTCTCAAGATCTGAAATTGGCCGCGCAATCAGCAGCAACCTTAGTTATATTAATGGGGGTGCGAAAATTTGACGAAATTGCAGAAGAAATTTCTAAGTATAGAAAGGGCATCACTCCTTTTGCTATTATCCAAAATGGTACTTTGGCCAAAGAGGTGTGTATCACGGGAACCTTATATGATAGAGCAAAACAATTGGGTCAAATAGATACTTCATTGCCAGGAATCATAGTTATTGGTGATGTAGTGGCAGAGCATCCTTCCTTTTTCGAAGAAGAGCTACAACGGGTTTTACATTCAACCATATAATCAACCATTTTTTATAGCCGATAAGATCAGTATTTTTGGTTCTGCCTTGATCCAAGTACTGGTCTATATATCGGTGAATATCTTCATTTTTAACCACTTGTATAATTTGCAAAGCGATTATTTATGGTGAATATGCTGTTACAGGTTACAATTTTTTTCTTTTTGATAGAATTTCTACACTAAAATTGACACATTAATAAAAATACGTACATCATTACATGTTTTCATGTATGGGTACGTATAAATACGTATTTATACTTATTTTTGAAATGTATGCAATATAAGGTTTAACCTTTTTAAAAATAGAGACATGAACAATACAACATCAAATAAAGCGACGAAATTAAATTTACGAGATTTTAAAAGTATCCAAATGAAAACGTTCTGGATCACTTCCTTAGCATTTTTTCTTTGTTTTTTCGCATGGTTTGGTATTGTTCCTTTTATGCCAGATGTAGTTAAAGATTTAGGCTTGAGTCCGTCTCAAAAATGGAATTCTATTATACTAGCGGTGTCAGGAACAGTGTTTGCCCGTTTAGCTATTGGTAAATTGTGTGATAAATATGGGCCAAGATTGTGTTATACCTATTTATTAGTATTTGGTGCTATTCCGGTAATTTTATTAGGATTTGTACAAACACCCTTGCAGTTTTTGGTATGTAGGTTATTTATTGGGTTTATTGGAGCATCATTTGTAATTACACAATTTCATACCTCTATTATGTTTGCGCCAAATATTGTGGGTACGGCAAATGCCACCTCTGCAGGTTGGGGTAATCTTGGTGGTGGTGCCAATCGTTTAGGGATGCCTTTAATTGCTGCGGCAGTGGTGAGTTTTGGTATAGCAGATGAAATAGCTTGGCGTTATTCTATGGTTATTGCTGGAATATTGTGTTTGGCAATGGGCTTAGTGTATTACTTCTTTACAAAAGATACACCGGAAGGAAATTTTGCAGAGTTAAAAGAACGCGGCGAAATGCCAGTCTTCAAAAAAGATGAAGCTTCATTTGCTAGTGTATTAAAAGATTACAGAGTTTGGATTTTATTCTTCGTGTATGCGGCTAGTTTTGGTATTGAGCTAACGGTATATGGTACTATGGATGACTACCTTCAAAATAGATTTGGTTTGGATAGAACATTTGCAGGAAATCTAGTGTTGTCTTTTGCTTTAATGAATATTTTTGCACGTACACTTGGAGGGTATTTTGGAGATAAATTTGGGAACAGTAAAGGCTTACGAGGTCGTGTTATTTTCTTAGCTGTTATTCTAGCGGCAGAAGGGGTAATGTTATCGTTCTTTTCTATGACGACGAGTCTTGCTGTAGGAATGATTTTTCTAATAGCTTTTAGTTTAACAGTACAAATGGCAGAAGGAGCTACCTTTTCTGTTGTGCCATTCATCAATAAAAAAGCGATTGGTTCTATATCTGGTATTGTAGGTGCAGGAGGTAATGTAGGAGCTTTTCTTGCCGCTTTATTATTAAAATCAAAATCTGCCGTAGCAGAGAGTGCAGCTATTTCTTCGAATAAAGGCTTAGGGGAAGAGGCTATTAAAACGGCACAAACCATCGCTTCCGCTTCTGCGGTATCAGCAGGATATTTTGTGATTGGTGGATGTATCTTAGTGGCAGCATTATTGTCTTTAGCCATTAAATTTGCCAGTTCGGAAGAGGCGGTTCCTTCCGAAGAATTAAATATACAATTAGCAGATAAATAATAGGGTAAATATATTGAATACGCTAACGGTACATACTAGGAATGCAAGAACAAAAAGATTCAATGCTTTAAATACTGCTTGCGAAAGTTGTGTGAATGCTAATTGTCTAATAAATAGAAATGTGTCTTCAGAGCAGGTGGCGCTATTTTCTAATGAAAAAACAGAGATCACTTGCAAAAAAGGGCAGCAATTTATCATCGAAGGTGCACCTGTAAATGGACTCTTCTTTATATTGAAAGGAAAGGTTAAGGTTTACAGGACAGGAATACATGGCAAAGAACAAATTGTTCGTTTTGCTAAAGAAGGAGAAATTATTGGGCATCGTGGTTTTGGTACTGAGGAGTACTATTCTATTGGGGCTATAGCGCTAGAACATACCGAACTTTGTTATTTCTCTAAAGATACATTACAAAAAGCGCTAAAGAGTAATGCCAGTTTTGCTTATGATTTGATGCTTTTTTATGCCGATGAATTGAATAGAAGTGAAGCAAAAGTTAAATCTATATCTCAAATGACGGTAAGAGAACGCGTGGTAGATACCTTATTATATATCAACAGAAAATTTAAAGATAAAAATGGATTCTTGAATCTTGCCTTAAGTAGGAGAGAATATGCAGATTATGCAGGCACAACAGAAGAACAGGTCATTCGAATATTTTCAAGTTTAAAAAAGGAAAACCTTATCCATACAAAAGGAAAAAAAGTTGGCATTATAAACGTAGATCTACTCAAAAGAGAAATCTCGGAGCATAACTTTTATTTAGATTTATAACCACACATTCTATCTGGTTATTTTAGATCGGTTTAGGATAATAAAAGCACAGAACACCAATTACGTAAAGCTACGTAATTGGTGTTTTTGTTTTAACAACCTCTATGTAAATGATTTATGGTTAAAATATGTTTTATCGCAGGTTTTGTTATGGGATAAAAAGAGGTTTGCACCTGTGCTATTTCATAAAATTTGAATTTAAGTACTTATATATTTGTCATTATTAAGTATTAGTACGTAGAAAACTATAAATAATCAACTATGAAACATGTAATCAAAAAAGTGGCTTTTTCTTTTATGGCAGCTATGCTTCTTTCGGCTTGCGGAAGTAAAGAGAAGAAGGCAAAAGAAACGGCTTCAGAAGAAGTAAAAGCAAACGTTTTAGAAATAGAAAAACCTCAATTGACCTTTGGTTTTATCAAATTAACAGATATGGCACCTTTAGCAATTGCTAAAGAGAAAGGATTTTTTGAAGAGGAAGGGCTTTATGTTTCGGTTGAAGCACAATCTAATTGGAAAAATGTTTTAGACCGTGTTATTGACGGGCAATTGGATGGCTCACATATGTTAGCAGGGCAACCTATTGCTGCAGGAGCTGGTTTCGGTAGGCAAGCAAAATTAGTCACTGCTTTTTCCATGGATTTAAACGGAAATGGAATTACAGTTTCTAATGATGTTTGGTCTAAAATGAAACCAAATGTTCCCATTGATGAAAATGGAAAACCTGTTCATCCAATTAAAGCAGATGCATTAAAACCAGTAGTTACAGAATATAAAAATAGCGGTAAACCTTTTAAAATGGGAATGGTATTTCCGGTATCTACACATAATTATGAAATACGATATTGGTTAGCAGCAGCAGGTATTCACCCAGGAATGTATACCGCAGAAAATGTGCAAGGACAAATAGATGCCGAAGTTTTACTTTCTGTGACACCTCCGCCACAAATGCCGGCTACATTAGAATCAGGTACTATTTATGGGTATTGTGTAGGCGAGCCATGGAACCAGCAAGCAGTTTTTAAAGGAATTGGAGTGCCTGTTGTCACTAATTATGATATCTGGAAAAACAATCCAGAAAAGGTATTTGTGATGACAGAAAAATTTATTGAAGATAATCCAAATACTGCAGTAGCAGTTACAAAAGCTCTTATTAGAGCAGGTAAATGGTTAGATGATCCTGCAAATAGACCAGAGGCTGTAAAAATATTATCTATGTCTCAATATGTCGGCGCACCAGAAGAGGTCTTGGCAAATTCAATGACAGGAACTTTTGAATTTGAAAAAGGAGATAAGCGTTCTATGCCAGACTTTAATGTGTTTTATAAGTATAATGCCACGTATCCTTTTTATTCTGATGGAATTTGGTTTTTAACGCAAATGCGTAGATGGGGGCAAATTCCTGAGGCAAAACCTGCCGCTTGGTATGAAGAGACTATTAAAGATATCTATAGACCAGATGTATGGAAAAAAGCTGCCGACTTATTAGTAGCGGAAGGTAAAATACCAGCAACAGATGTGCCAACAACTGATGGGTATAAGCCGGCAACAGCAGATTTTATTGATGGTACAACCTATGATGCCAAAGATCCTATAGGATACATTAACAGTTTTGCCATCGGTAACAAAGATTAAGTAGTGCAATAACCAAGGAAAAGAACAAAAGATGAAACAAGAAATCACATTGGAAAAAGAAAGCCAAGGCCTCACATTTTTAAAGCCCCTAGCTACACTGTTCAAGGCGAAATTTGAAAAAGATGTTGTATTAAAGTCTTTCAAGAAAACAGGAATTACACTGGTGTCTATTCTTTTGTTCTTAGGCTTATGGCACCTTGGTTCAAAGGCATTATACAACAAGGAAGCTACTTATAAAATAGAGAAAGCTTTGTCAGAACAAGGTCAAGAAGCAGCAGATGCGGAAAAGGCTTGTATAGCATCTGGCGATAGTAGTTGCCAGCCCAATACCTTGCCTTCTCCAACGCAAGTATGGGCTTCTTTTCAATCCTTAATAGCAGATCATCAACTTATAAAAGGGAAGAAAGAGGCTTTTGCTATGAAAATGGCAGCTACCAATGAAAAATTGGTAGCACAAGGTAAAGATGCTATTATTTACACGGGGCGTGCGTCCTTTGTAGATACGGTTCTAACGAGTATTAAAACGGTGTTCGCAGGCTTTCTGCTAGCGCTAATTATTGCTGTACCTATTGGGATCGTAATTGGTTTGAGTCCGTCATTACGGAGTGCATTCAATTGGTTTATTCAAATATTTAAGCCGGTATCACCAGTAGTATGGTATTTGCTTGTTTTTATGATTGTAAAAACCTTATATATAGGTGCAAGCTCTGATAATGCCTTTGTAATCTCGTTTATTAGTGTTGGTCTTTGTGCCATGTGGGCAACGTTAGTTAACACAGCAATGGGGGTTGCATCAGTAGATAAAGATTATATCAATGTGGCAAAAGTGCTAAAGCTAGGTACTTTTCAAAAAGTATTCAAAGTAATACTACCCTCATCTCTTCCCTTAATTTTTACAGGATTACGTATTACACTCTCTGTAGCATGGATGGTTTTAATTGCGATTGAATTATTGGCACAAAGTCCAGGATTAGGATTATTTGTTTGGGAAGAGTTTCAAAATGGCGCCAATGATTCCAACGCCAAAATTATCGTTGCCATGTTTGTCATCGGGATTATAGGATTTCTTTTAGATAGGTTGATGCTTATGGTACAGCAAATGGTATCATTTAATAAAAACGAAGGAATATAACTTTTCGAATACGAGTCTTATGGCATATTTAGAATTAAAAAATGTTTGCAAAACATACGGTCACGGAAAGGATAGTACTGAGGTGCTTTCTAATATCAATTTAAAGATTGAAGAGGGAGAATTTGTAGCTATTGTGGGCTTTACTGGAAGTGGAAAGACAACTTTGGTGAACCTAATAAATGGACTCATAAAACCTACCAGTGGTGAAGTGTTATTTAAAGGAGAGCCAGTAGTAGGTACAAGTCATGATCGTGGGGTGATTTTTCAAAATTACTCATTGCTTCCTTGGTTAACGGTTGCGCAGAATGTATCCATGGCGGTGAAAGAAGCTTTTCCTAAAGAAAGTAAAAAAGAAATAAAAGATAGGGTTGCTAACTATGTAGAAATGGTGGGTTTATCACATGCGATAAATAAAAGACCAAAAGAATTATCTGGAGGTATGCGCCAACGAGTAGCAGTAGCAAGAGCCTTAGCAATGAAACCAGAAATGATTATTATGGATGAACCCTTGGGCGCCCTTGATGCACTGACTAGAGGAAATTTACAAGATGAAATCCTGAATATTTGGAATCAAGATAAGCGTACGGCACTCTTAATCACGAACGACGTTGATGAAGGTATTTATATGGCAGACCGTATCATTCCTTTGAAGCCAGGTCCTAAGGCAACCTTAGGTCCAGAGTTTAAAATAGAAATAGACCGCCCAAGAGATAAGACAGAGCTTAATGATAATCCTAATTTCATGAAAACGAGAAATGAAATTATCGCCTATTTAATGGCTATAGGAGAAGACCGTAAGTCGGTTTCAGAAATAGAATACCTACTCCCAGATATAGCTCCAAAAAATTTTGTAGATCAATTTTAATAGTAGAACCATGAATTCAGCAACTATAGATACTAAAGACGCTTATTTAGAAAATGGGATTTACTACCCTTCAAAAGTAATGTTAGATCTTAAAGACCTAAAAAAGGTGTATCCTACGCCCAAGGGAGATTATGTAGTTCTTGAAGATTTGAATTTACAAATCATGAAAGAGGAATTTGTGACCATTATTGGGCACTCTGGTTGTGGTAAAACAACCATGCTTTCTATGATTGCCGGTCTCAACCCTATATCTGGTGGAAATATTTCTGTATTAGGAAATCCTGTAAAAGGTCCTGGTCCAGATCGTGGTGTTATTTTTCAATCACCAAGCTTAATGCCTTGGATGACAGCGTTACAAAATGTGCTTTTAGGAGTTAATCAAGTGTTTCCACACGCCACAAAAAAACAACGTACAGATATTGCTAAATACTATTTACACAAAGTAGGATTAGATGGGGCTTTTAATAAAAAGGCAACAGAACTATCTCAAGGAATGCAACAGCGTGTGGGTATTGCAAGAGCCTTTGCTATTAAGCCTAAGGTATTGCTGTTAGATGAGCCTTTCGGAATGTTAGATTCTTTAACAAGGGGTGAGCTTCAAGATATTTTGATAGAAATATGGAATAAAGAAAAAATTACCGCAGTAATGATTACCCATGATGTAGATGAAGCCATTTTTCTTGCAGATCGTGTTGTGATGATGACCAGTGGTCCCAAAGCCAAGATTGGCGATGTGCTCAACATCGATTTTGAAAGACCAAGAACTAGAAAATCTGTTTTGGAACATCAAGATTACTACAAATATAGAAAGCATTTAATAGATTTTTTAGAACATTAGAACAAGTTGAAAATTTAAAATAACACAATCAAATTTCAAATTATGAAAAAGGAACAATATGTACTTTTAGGGCTCTTCTTATTGGCCACACAATTTATAGCCGCACAATTTACTATAGATGGCGAGTTTAGACCACGAACAGAATACCGTCACGGATTTGGTAGTCCAATAGCGGAAGATGCCGATGCTGGATTTGGAATTTCTACTAGAGCACGTGTAAATTTTGGGTATGCAGATGAATCATACAAAGTGTATTTAAGCTTACAGGATGTAATGACATGGGGAGAAAATAGACAGTTATTACCTGCCGATGCAAACAATTCTTTTGCCATATTTGAAGCGTGGGGAGAACTAACTTTAGGAGAAGGTTTTTCAACCAAAATAGGGAGACAAACCTTAGATTATGATGATCAAAGAATATTGGGTTCTGTAGGTTGGACACAACAAGCACGTAACCACGATGCTGCACTTTTAAAATATAAGAAAGATAAATTTTTATTGGATGTAGGTTTAGCGTTTAATCAAGATAAAGCAGATTTATCTGGTTTTTCATCAGTAGGTACAGCATATAGCACAACAGGATTCTTTTCTTATAAAACAATGCAATATGCGTATTTAAAACAAAGCTGGAATGCATTTTCGGGAAGCTTATTGGTGTTAAATAATGGTTTTCAAGAATATGAAGATGATGCAACTACACCAGATGGTACCAGTAGTTTATTAACAATTGGAACCCATTTAGCGTACAAAAAAGGGAAGTTGGGACTAGAGAGCAATATCTTTTTGCAAACAGGAGAAAGACAAGGTGAGGTAGATGTAAAGGGGGCTTACTTAGCCAGTCTAGATGCAAGTATAAAGGCTTCTGATAAAATTACCTTAGGTGCTGGAGTAGAAATCATTAGTGGTAATGATGGTGATGCAGGAGAAACAGGTGCTTTCTTTCCGCTGTACGGAACCAATCATAAGTTTAATGGGTTTATGGATTATTTCTATGTAGGCAATCATGCAAACTCAATAGGTTTATTAGATGTGCATGTGAGTGCAAAATTCCAATTAAATGAAACTTCTAGTCTAATGGTAAAAGCGCTCAATTTTAGTGGCGAACAAGAGCTAGCTAGTGGAGAGAAATCTTTAGGAACGGAAATAGATCTTGTATTTGCAAAGAAATTTAAAGGGTACGGGCTAGCTATTGGTTACTCTCAAATGTTTGCTAGTGATGGCATGTATGAACTAAAAGGTATTACAGAAGATGCTGCTGCAGGCGGTCAAAACTGGGCGTGGGTAATGTTGACCATTAAACCAAAGTTCTTAAATACAGCAACCAAATAAAGATAAAGTCACTCTTTCTATACACTAACTACTATGATGAAGAATATTTCATTGTGGTAGTTTTTTTATTTCAAATTATAAGTAAGAATAATCTTACATAGTTGTACATTTGATTTTTAAACCATTAAATACGCAAGTATATGAAAACTTATCTCATGCATCGGGTATCGCTTTTAGTAGTTTCAGTATTCATTTTTAGTAGCTGCACGAATGAAGATGCAGTTAAGTACTATGAAGAAATTGAGTCATCTTCCGAACTTCTTATTTCGGGCTCCAAAAATGTACCCACTTATTTTTTTGATAATGAAGGTTATTTTAAGCACCATCACACCGCAAAAGGAATAGATGGTTTTATCGAAGGTTTTGAGGAGGCTTCAAAATCTAGTTATGCTGCCAATGATGTTATCATAGAAAGTTCTGGGAGTTGGAATTTTTCTGATGCATTGATTGGTTCCTTGACAAATGATAGAAAATATGGTTCTAAATCGGTTAGAATAAGAAATTCAGGACACTTGATTATGAATTTTGATATGACTAGCGGGGTAGAATCTTTGAGTATTCGGCATGCCGCATATGGGGCTGACGGCAGCTCTACTTGGCAACTAGTGCTATCTTATGATAGTGGTGTATCATGGTTAACGGTAGGGGATGTGGTGACCACCAATTCCACAATTTTAAACACAGTTGTTTATGAATTAAATGAATTAGGGAGTGCGCGCTATGGTATTTTAAAATTATCAGGAGGGTCTAATCGGGTAAATATTGATAATATTGAAATGAGCATACCAGACGTTACTGTAGACGCTAGTACTGCTTCAAAAGACAGTAATATTACCTTCGGAAACCCTTCTGATGCCGGACTATTGTCAGATAATTACTATTTAGATAACACAGATTACGTCTTGTCTTATAATAACGCAAAAGGAACAGCAAATTGGGTGAGTTGGCACTTAAGTTCTGCTTGGACAGGAACTACAGAAAGATGTAATTGTTTTAAGCAAGATACGGCACTGCCCTCTAGTTTTTTTAGAGCTACCACATCAAACTATACCAATACAGGGTTTAATAGAGGGCATTTATGTCCATCTGCAGATAGAAATGGTGATGAAGATTCGAATGAGAACACTTATTATATGACCAATATAGCGCCCCAATCTCCTAATAATAACCAAGGAATTTGGGCTAATTTTGAAGACTATTTAAGAGATGTAGCAGCCGATGGTAATGAAATTTATGTAATTGCAGGCGTTGCTGGTGTGGGCGGAACAGGGGCTAACGGAGCTGCAGATTATATTTATAATAACACTATTACGGTACCCGATACTTTTTGGAAAGTGGTGTTGATATTACCTAATGGCTCAGACGACATTGCCAGAGTAAGCTCTTCTACGAGAATGATTGCCATTAATGTTCCTAATGATCAAGGAATTAGTAGTGATTGGACGCAGTTTACGACATCTGTAGATGCTATAGAAGTTCTTACAGGCTATGATTTATTTGAAAATATACCTAACACTATTGAGGCAGTTATAGAAGCAGTAGTAGATAGTGGTCCTGCGATTTAATGACAAAATAGGCAATCAAAAACCCTATAGGCATTTTTCAAGAGTATAGGGTTTTTTGTGTGCTAGCGGGGTTCAAATTTTTCTAAGTATTCAACTACGTATTTTTAATTTATATTTGTAAAAATATCATTTAAAATATGAGCCAGACGATACGAATAGTTTTAGCAGATGACCACTCTTTAGTAAGAGATGGAATTCGTGCTTTGCTTGAAGAAGAAGAAGATTTAGTGGTTGTTGCGGAGGTTTCAAACGGTAAAGAAGCCATTGATATGGTCAATGAGAAAAAGCCAGATCTTTTAATTATTGATATTCGAATGCCTGAAATGAATGGTATAGATGCGGTTGAAATTTTAAATAAGCAAGGTGCTACGACAAAAACAATTATTTTGTCCATGCATGATTCAGAAGAGTATATTTTAAAATCTGTTAGTGCAGGAGCTAATGGGTATTTACTAAAAGATACAGGAAAGACAGAATTTATTAAAGCAATACGTACAGTGCAACACGGAGGTAAGTATTTTAGTGGTGATATTTCTAATGTTTTGGTTAACAACCTTTTGAGTGGGAGTAAGCCTGTTTCTGAGAAACCAAAACACATTAAATCAAACGATAATCCATTTGATTTGACAAGTAAAGAACTTCAAATTTTAGAATTGATATTGTCAGGTTTAACGAACAAGCAAATCTCGGAAAAATTGGAGAATAGTAAACGTACGGTAGAGACACACCGGTTTAATTTAATGCGCAAGATGGATGTTAAAAACCTTATCGACCTATCTAAAAAAGCACAAGAATTTAACCTAGTCTAACGACTAATTGCGTTGTAGTTTGGTAATAATTTGACCGACATTTTTTTCTTCAAAAGATCTAATTCCTTTTAATACGTAGCCAATGATTTTGGACTTTGGGTCTTTTATAAATTTTGCTAATTCTAAAACCAATACATCTATTTTAGTGATAGCCGCAGGTTTTTGGCTTTCGTCAAGGGCCCATAAAAGATTTGTACTGTTCCATGATTGTTGTCTGGCCTTCCGCATGCTAAAATCTATCACTTTTTCATCTGTATTTTTTCCTAATAGATCTAACAAAAAGAGCAATGGGGAAACACGACTTAAACGGTCTTGCATTTCACTGGTGATATTAAAAAGGATATCATTTACCCTATTAAAGTCTTTTTCAATAAGCGTTAGCTCTTTTCCTTTCATAGTAGCTGCCGTTGCAATGCCCAAATCTAGATTTATGTGTGCGTTGATTCCCAACATAATATGTTGCAAAATGGTTAGTTCTTCTGTTGCATTTTCAAAAGAAAATAACCAAGAAGCACTTACGCTATTTCCTTTAGTATACTCTTGGTAAGCGTCTATATACAAATTGGCAAAAGCAACATCCATCTGTTCTAATTGTGCATTGTCTTCAAAACTGCCACGTTCTACTTCTTTTAAAATTTCGGCAGTAGTTCTTCGGTATAAATAAGCAAATAAGCCCAATCGGCTATTTTTAGCAATACATTCTTCTATGATGGTATCCAGTACAACTAGTACTCTTTTGATGGTTTTAGGTCGGTTCATTAGAGAAATAAAAAAGTTTTACTTCCTAAAAGTACCATTTTCTCTCTAGTACCTACCATGTTAGGTGCCATATGCTGCATAATTTTGTCATTAAGTTTTAACATAAAAAATAAACAAATGAAAAAAACGGCATTAATTGTAGGAGGAAGTAGTGGAATAGGAAAAGCTACAGCCCAAAGATTATTGAAAGAAGGAATAGAAGTGCATATTGTTGGTACCAATGACACGAAACTCAATGCTTTTAAAAGTGAGGTTTCGGAGAATTTACATTGTCATAAGGTTGATATTACAAATCTTAGTGCGGTAAGTGAGCTAAATAGTATGGTTGATGGATGGGAAAATTTGGACTATCTCGTAAATGCTTCTGGGATTTTTGGACCTAAACCATTCTTGGATCATACGGTAGAAGATTATGATTCTTATCAAGATTTAAATCGTGGTTTCTTTTTTATTACACAAAATGCGGCCAAAAAAATGGCAGCTACAGGTGGTGGAGCCATTGTAAATGTAGGTTCTATGTGGGCGAAACAAGCCGTAAAAGCAACACCTTCTTCGGCGTATTCTATGCAAAAAGCAGGATTGCATTCTCTTACACAACATTTAGCTATGGAGCTTGCGGATCATAAAATTCGTGTCAATGCAGTTTCTCCTGCTCTTGTAGAAACACCAGTGTATGATAGTGTTTTTGGTGATGCAGAAAAAGCACACGAAGCTTTAAAGGGGTTTAATGCTTTTCATCCAATTGGAAGAATAGGGCAGCCGGAAGATGTGGCGGAAACCATACATTTTTTATTGTCAGATAAAGCCTCATGGGTAACAGGCGCCATTTGGGATACTGACGGTGGTGTAATGTCTGGGAGAAATTAAACTCAGTTTTTAATAAAGGATAAGAGGGGTGTCTTATCTTATTTTTTTTAATCTTTATAAAATATAAGTAATATGTATACAATGGATAATTTAAAGCACTTAGGTGCTTTGGAAAAAAATGCGAGTCCGGCTATGAAAGCATTTCAAGCTTTTGACAAAGAAGCCCTGAGTGATGGCGTAATTCCTAAAAAATACAAAGAATTAATTGCGATTGCGGTAGCATTAACAACGCAATGCCCTTATTGTTTAGAAATACATAAAGAGCAAGCTGTTAAAGCGGGTGTTACGCAAGAAGAATTAGCAGAAGTAACCTTCATCGCAGCAGCCTTAAGGGCAGGAGCGGCCGTGGTTTATGGAACTCATTTAATGAATAAGTAATGATACAAACTACCTCTAAATATTTAATAATAGGCGCAGGCCTTTCAGGATTAACAACAGCATATGAGTTGTACAAAGCGGGCGAAACAGATGTTATTGTTTTAGAGGCTAGAGCAACCATTGGAGGTAGGATTTTGACCACTAATCAGATCGATTTTGGAGCTACTTGGTTTCAAAATCACCACACACATGTGGCTGGTTTATTGAGGGAATTGAAGATTGAAAAATTCCCTCAATATTCTAAAGGGCAGAGTGTTTTGGTGTATAGTACTATGGCTCCTGAGCATTATTTTCAGAATGATCCAAATGCGCCATCTGCACATAGAATTGAAGGAGGGTCCTCTGCTGTAATTAAAAAATTAGCAGCTCCTTTCTCGAATCAAATACATACAGATACCACAGTGCTCTCGATAGAAGATCTCGGAGACTGTATAAAAGTAGTGACCAATAAGGAGACGTATAGCGCACAAAAAGTAGTGAGTACCATTCCACCACGAATTACAACACGGATAGATTTTTCACCAGCATTGCCCAACAATGTTACTGAGGTGATGAAAAAAACACATACCTGGATGAGTAATGCTATAAAGGTTGGTTTAAAGTTCAAACAGCCTTTTTGGAAAGCTAGAAATTTATCAGGAACTGTTATAGGGCAAGTGGGTGCTGTGACTGAATTGTATGATCATACCAATCATGATGAAACTGAATTTGGTTTAATGGGCTTTGTAAATGAAGCACTAAGAGATTTGACTCCTGAGGAACGCCAAGCAAAAATTCTTGCGTATCTTACTAAATATTTAGGCGAAGAAATTATGGAGTACACCTCCTATATTGAAAAGGATTGGTCTCAAGATAAAAACACTTCCTGTAATACCATTAAATCTATTTATATGAGTCCGGCGTATGGAAACCCTATTTTTGCCGACTTCTATATGAATGGGAAGCTGTTGTTTTCTGGGGCAGAAACATCGCCCCTGCACGGAGGTTATATGGATGGGGCTATCTATAGTGGAAAATTAGCGGCCGAAAAATTAAAGCATTAGTGAAAGATTCTCAAAAAATAGCGCAATATCACCTACATAAAGCGCACCCTAATAAGTTGCAGTTTCAATTGCATGACCTAAAAAGTTACCGGAAAAAAAATCCAAAAAAAGCAGCCGTACCACATTCACATAGTTATTATCAATTATTGTGGTTTTTTAATACAGGAGGTATACATACAGTAGATTTCAATTCGTATGAAATTAAAGAAAACATGGTGCTTTTTACGAATAAAGATCAGATTCATTTTTTTGATGAGAACCTAGAAGTAGAAGGATGGTTAATTCATTTTAACGAGAGTTTTTTTATGCATTCAGATGTTGATATGTTCTTGAAATATAACATTTTCAATATCGAGCAAAACCCTTGCTATTTATTGGATCGTAATACGGTAAAAATTGCAACGCATCATATAGAATTAATAGCAAAAGAATTGCCCAATAAACTAAGTTTTGGTCATGAAGATATGATTCGTTTTTTACTTAAATCGCTCTTAATAACCATGGAGCGTATTCATTATTCAGATAGTAGTAGAAAGCTGCAAATAAATAACCATTATGAGCGCCAGTTTTTTGCATTCAAAGACCTTTTAGAACTTCATTATAGAGAGGGGCTCGCGATAAAAGATTATGCTAATTTGCTAAATACTTCAGCTAAAACATTAACCACCATTACTAAAAGTGTGGTAGGTAAAGCACCATCAGAGTTGGTCAAAGAACGAATAGTCTTGGAGGCTAAACGCTTATTAAAATTTACAAGCCTACCTATAAATGAAGTAGCATTTCGTTTAGGTTTTGAAGACGACTCTTATTTTATTAAATATTTTAAAAGAACGATAGGCATGCCTCCAAAGGCCTATCGTAGCACTTTGTTATAGCCTCATTACTTACTTTTCTGAGCGTAAATCTGTCTTTTTTATAGTTGTTAATTATTGATATATCAAAACCTTAGGCTGATTATTATTAAATCAATACTACGTATTTATACGTATTTTTTGTACCTTTCGATGGCTAATTATGATGCGGTTGCATCTAGATTTAAAATCATGCAAAAGAATACAACACACAAAACGATATGTTCCTACTGCGGAGTAGGCTGCGGAATCGTAGTAGAGAAAGATTCAAAAGGTGTTTTGAGTGTAGAAGGAGATGAAAATTACCCTGTGAATTCAGGGATGTTATGCTCTAAAGGTAAAAACCTAAACTACGTAGCGCAAGATACTTCAGACCGAATTCTGTATCCAGAAATGCGTTGGAGTAGAAACCACCCTTTACAACGGGTTTCTTGGGACACTGCGTTTGATCGGGCGGCAGCAGTTTTTAAAAGTATTATAGCAAAGCATGGTCCAGATAGTGTCGGTTTTTATGTATCTGGACAATGTTTAACAGAAGAATATTACTTAGCAAACAAAATTATTAAAGGGTTTATTGGGAGTAACAATATAGATACCAACTCTCGTTTGTGCATGAGTTCTGCGGTTGTAGGCTATAAAAAAACAGTCGGAGATGATGCTGTACCTATTGCATATGCTGATATAGAATTAGCAGATTGTTTTCTAATTGCTGGAGCAAACCCTGCTTGGTGTCACCCCATATTATTTAGACGTTTAGAAAAGCATAAAGAGGAAAATCCAAATGTAAAAATTATCGTAGTAGATCCTAGAAAGACACAAACTTGTGCTTCTGCAGATTTGCATTTACAAATCCTTCCGGGAACAGATGTTATCTTGTTTAATGCTATTGCTAGGCTATTGATAGAAAAGAAAAAGATAGATAAAAACTTTATAAAAAAACATACAGAAAATTTTGAGGCGTGTAAAGCAAGTGCTTTTGAGTTAAGCATTCGTCAGGCGGCAGATAAATGCGGGATTCCGGCAGATGAAATTAAAAAAGCGGCCCAGTATATCGGTAATGCAAAAGGCTTTATTAGTATGTGGACCATGGGCCTCAATCAGAGTGCTATTGGTGTTTCTAAAAATGTTTCCCTACTTAATTTATCGCTGTTAACAGGCCAAATAGGAAAACCAGGATCAGGGCCTTTTTCACTTACAGGGCAACCAAATGCTATGGGAGGTCGTGAGGTTGGCGGAATGGCAAACTTATTAGCGGCACACAAAGATTTGAGTAATCCTGAACATAGAAAAGAAGTGGCAGATTTTTGGGGAGGAAAACCTATTCAGGAAAAGCCAGGATATACTGCAACAGAAATGTTTGATGCGCTTGATGAAGGAAAGCTCAAAGCTATATGGATTATTTGTACCAACCCTGTGGTGAGTATGCCTAATTCCAATAAGATAGAACGGGCCTTAAAGAAAGCTAGCTTTGTTGTGGTGCAAGAAATCTCTCATCATTCTGAAACCACAAAATTTGCAGATCTTGTTTTACCGGCAGCAGGTTGGTTAGAAAAAGAAGGTACGATGACTAATTCAGAACGTAGAATTAGTTATTTACCAAAAGTAATTGATGCTCCCGGAGAGGCTTTGCCAGATGCAGAAATCTTATGGCGTTTTGCACAGGCAATGGATTTTGAAGGGTTTAATTATACCAATGCGAGTGAAGTGTATGATGAGCATTGCTTGTTAACAAAAGGTACCGATATAGATATATCAGGTCTGTCTTATTCTAGACTTAAAAATGAAGGTAGTTTTCAGTGGCCAGTACCACACAATACCCATCCAGGAACGCCAAGGTTATTTACAGATCTAGTTTTTAGTACACCAGATAAAAAGGCACATTTCAATGCACCGGCAGAAGTTTATAATACATCAGAAGAGACAAATATAGAATACCCACTAATCTTAAATACAGGAAGAGTTCGTGATCAATGGCATACCCGTACAAAAACAGGTAAAGTAAATAGATTACTCACCCATATTCCGCATCCTTATTTAGAAATGAATAAGGTGGATGCTTTTTTAAGGCGATTAAAAGAAGGTGATATCGCAGTTATTAAAAGTAGGCGTGGAGAAGTTCAGGTAAAAGTTACTATTAATTATGACATTCGAGAACAAGTGGTTTTTATGCCTATGCATTGGGGTAAAGTTTTAAATAATGACTTTGGACGTGCCAATAATCTAACCAATGATCTTGTGGATCCTGTATCTAAAGAGCCAGATTTTAAATACTGTGCTGTTCAAGTAGCAAAATACGTAAAACCAAAGCAGAGGGTTGTTATTATAGGTGCTGGTGCTGCAGCGTATCGTTTTATTCAATCGTATAGAGAAAAGAATGATGTTGATGAGTTACATGTTTTTTCAAAAGAACAAGATCCATTCTACAATCGGGTATTATTGCCAGAATATGTAAGTGATGAACTTTCTTGGGCAGCTTTAGAAAAACTTAAAAAAGGAGAACTCAAAAAGTTAGATGTCGTGTTGCATCCTGGAGTCGGAATTTCTCAAATAGAGGAGAAAGAAAAATTCGTGGTAGATGCTAATGGTATTAAGCATACGTTTGATTTATTGGTCATGGCAACAGGGAGTAGGGCATTTGTGCCTAGTGATGTGCAAATCAAACTTCCGGGCAGATTTACCATGCGTGAACGTGGTGATGCAGATCGATTAAAAACCTATTTGAGAGAAACAGGCTTGCAAAATGAGGAGCAACATGTGGTTATCGTAGGGGGAGGTTTATTAGGGCTAGAACTTGCGGCTGCACTAAAGAAAATACAGGTAAATATTAGTATTATTCAGCGAGCACCTAGATTAATGGAGCGTCAGTTAGATGATGTTGCTAGTAAATTATTAGCACAGGATGTAGTAGAGCGTGGTATTAATCTTTATTTTGATAATGAAGTAAGTACTGTTTTCAAAGAGAAATCTAGTGACCATACCTTGTTGGTAAATTTGAAAACAGGAAAAACTATTAAATGTAATGCTATTGTTTATGCTATTGGTACCCGACCAAATATAGAACTGGCAAAACAAACCAAATTAAAAACAAGAAGAGGTGTGGTGGTTAATTCCTATTTGCAAACCAGCAATCCTTCTATTTATGCTTTAGGAGAAATAGCAGAGTTTAATAATCAATTGTTCGGAATTACGTCTGCAGCAGAACAGCAAGCAGATATTGCTGCGAACTATATTTTAGGAGATTTTAGTAGCATTTATAATGGCTCTGTTTTAATGAATATTCTAAAATTTGAGAATTTAGACCTGTGCAGTATAGGAATGGTAAATTCTCCTGCAGGCGACAGTAGTTTTGAAGAAATTATTCTGATGGATGTAAACAAGCGTTTTTACAAAAAATGTATCGTTAAAGATGACACACTAAAAGGGGCCATCCTTATGGGTGATAAGAACGAGTTTGCAGAATTTAAACGTTTGATAGAAGAAGAGATTGAACTCTCAGAAAAACGAAATGAATTGCTTCGTGGAGCTTCAAATACGGCTCCGATGAAAGGAAAACTGGTGTGCTCTTGTAGTCAGGTGGGAGAAGGTAATGTTATAGAAGCTATTCAGGCTGGATGTTCAGATTTTACAAAATTATGCTCAGAAACAGGAGCAGGTCTGGGATGCGGAAGTTGTAAACCAGAAATAAAAGAACTATTAAAGAATCAGCTTCAATTAAGCCATTAAAGCATACAATTATGAATGATGATTTACATAGAATATTGCTAAAAGGAGGAGTTACCTCTCCAGGAGAATTAAAAGATGTAATTACCATGTTGGAAGCAGCAGGGCTTAAAGAAGTCTATTTTGGTTCTAGGCAAGATTTACTTTTTCCGTTAAATAATGCAGATGAAGAACAGCTAGAACGTATTTCTAAATACAATACAACAATTATTGGCGAGCGTTCCTATCAAAATATAGTATCATCTTATGTCTGTGCAGATATTTTTGATATGACCTATTGGTTAAAAGGGTCTACCTATTTGTATATTCTTGAGGGGTTTGATTATTCGCCCAAACTTAAAATAAATATTACAGATGCTAAGCAGCGTCTTGTTCCTATTTTTAGTGGGAATTTAAATTTTATAGCCTCAGAAAGTGAAGACTACTGGTATCTGAATGTAAAATTACCACACTGGGATGCAGGTGCATTTTATCCTGTTCTCGTATATAGTTGGGATATTAATACGATCTCAAAAGCAATAGAAACTATTTTTGATGATATTCAAGATGTAGATGAATTGTTTTTTGTGCTGAATAAAAATCTAGAAACTAATAATAAAACCATAGAAAAAGAGCTAGAAGTGCCTTACCTAACGTTTCCTTATTATGAAGGGATGAATAGGATGGGGCTAGATCAATATTGGCTTGGTTTATATTGGAGGAATAATAGATACGATTTAAATTTCTTAAAAGAGTTTTGTGGTTTTTGTTTGGATAATAGCGTGGGTAAAATATGCATTACCCCTTGGAAATCTTTTATTGTAAAAGGAATCAAAAGGCAGAGTAGACCAGATTTAGAAAAGTTTTTAGGACAGTGGGGAATTAATATCCGCCACTCACAATTAGAGATGAACTGGCATTTGCCTGTTGATGATATTGAAGCATTAGAATTAAAGAAATTTTTGGTGCTGAGCTTTGATCAAAATGATATTAGTACATATGGGTTAACCTTCGGACTAAGTAATGAATCAGGAAAACGCACCCATTTTTCATCGGTGGTGATTGAAAAAAATACGGCGCCAACTATAGTAAAAGACTTTGCAATACGGCCTACGTATAATGTACTGCATTTTAAGAATTTTGATCCAAATACCCAAATCTATGAGGTATACGCTCAAGATGTAGATAAAATAGAATTGCCAGGCTTATTAATGGAACTGAGTAAAAATTACTTTAAACAATTAGGGCAGGAAAAAGTTATTAAAGAAGAAACTAAAAAGGCATCAGAGCAATTGTTTAGAGAAGTTTACCAATGTTCATCGTGCTTTACGGTTTATGATAAAGAATATGGAGATGTGTCATTAGGGGTTCCTGCAGGAACTTTATTTGAAGATTTACCAGAAGATTATTGTTGTCAAGTCTGTGATGCTAAAAAATCAAATTTTGAAAAAATTGAACTTCAATTAAATTCTTAATCATTTTAAGAACATATTCATATAATTTAGAATAGGTGTAAATACGTGCTTTCCTTGCGGTCTCGGCTAAATTTAGTAATTTTACCTACTTATTTATTTGTGATCGAAGCCATTTTGTATGTTTAAAATGGTTAACTTATAGATAAAAAATCGGGAACATAACAAAACAATTTCAACCAATTCCTCTTCATATGTCAACAAATAGTAAGCCGGTAATAGATTTAAACAATAAAGAAACGCAAGCAGGTTCAAAAATCGATTTAATTAAGAATCTTATTTTTGGCGATGATATTCAGGCGTATGACTCTGAATTTGAGGCGCTTAAAAAAGACATTCTTGAGAAGAAGAGAATTTTAGAGGAGCTTGTTGAAGACGTAAGAACAGAACTTAATACAGCTCTAGATTCTGTAGCTACAGACGTTAATATTAGAGTAACGGAGTTAGAAGAAAAATTAGAAGACAAGATTGAAACTCTAGATGCTGAAAAGCTTGATGGGAAGACTTTGGGTAGTATTTTAATCGAATTAGGTGAAAAAGTAAGCAAAAAGTAATTTTTTAAATAAAATTATTATGGTCGAGAAAGACAAAGTAGAGCTTCTTAGAGACATTTTGTTTACAGATGACCGTGTTTTTGCCGAAAAAATCGCCGATCGTATTAAGATTATAGAAAAAACGGTTAATGAAAAAGATCAGCTTTCAGAAAAAGTAAACCCTATCATTACACACAGGCTTAATGAGTTTGTAGCTGACATTCCTAAGACACTAGGTCCTACAATTACCCTCACGTTAAAAGAAGAAATAAGGAAAAACAAGGATGATATTGTGGATGCATTATATCCTATTTTGGGTAAAATGATCAAAAAATATATCTCGCAAGAGATGAAAATCTTATCCGAAAAAATCAACCAAAAACTATCTGCATCGCGTTGGAAAATAAAGTTCAAATCTTGGTTTACAGGGGTTAAAGAAGAAGAGATTATTCTTAGTGAATTAGGATCTGCAAATATAGAGCAGGTCTTGTTAATAGAAAGAGGCTCTGGAATTTTGGCGGCGAGTTATACCAAATCTGAAACTATAGATGAGGATATGATTTCTGGAATGTTAACGGCAATAAAGGGCTTTGTAGAAGATGCCTTTGGTCAGAAAAATCAAAATTTAGAATTAATAGAATACGAGTTATATAATATTCACTTACAGAGTTTTGTGTCTTATTATGTAGCTGTAGTTATATCAGGTAATTATTCTATCAGCGCAAAAGATAAAGTCCAAGACCTTATTTTTGATTTTTATGATGATGTTATGGGAAAAAATTTAGATTCACTTTTCGCCTCAGAAAAGGAATCAGATAAAAAAATAATGGACAGAGAAACACTTGAAAAAGAGCTACTCGTAAAATTTGAAAATGCAACTATCTAAAAAAATTGTAGTCTTAGGACATTTTGGGGTTGGTAAAACCTCATTAATTAGGCGTTTTGTAGAAGATAGTTTTTCAGACAACTATAAGGTATCTATTGGCGTTCATATCACAAAAAAAGTGGTAGAGGTTTCTCCTGAGGAAGAAGTGTCTCTAATTCTTTGGGATTTAGAAGGGACAGATGATCTAACAACTATAAGAGATGCGTATCTATTAGGAACGCATGGTGTTGTATTTGTTTTTGATGTAACAAGACCCTCTACATTCCAAGCTTTAAATGCTGATTTAGATATTGTAAGATCTAAAATATCAAAAACTCCGCTATTGGTAGTGGGTAACAAGGTAGATTTGGTCTTGAAAGAAGATTTAGAAACGCTATTTACGAAAAATAATATAGAAACAAATTTTTTAACGAGTGCCAAAACGGGTAATGCGGTAAATGATTTATTTCTACATTTAGCCAAATTATTACATTAGAATGCTAGATCAGTATCAAAAAGAATATGCTACCCAAAACGTTCAATTTATTTTAATCGATGAAAAGGGCGCTATTCTAGAAACAGATCAAGCCTTTTTAAAATTAGAAATAAATAGCTCAATCTTTGATGTACATGCGTTCTTTTATACCTTTGAATCTATAAAAGATACCTTAGAGAACGAGTTGCTGTTCAGTTGCGTTCATATACACTTTAAGGAAGAAGATTATGTTACAGACATAAGATTTGTTAAAAAAAAAGAAGGGTATTTACTAATTATTACAGACTATACCAGTCATTATACAGAGTACCAGGCCATTGCTCAAACACGTAATGAGTCTATTATTAATGGAGAGCTTGTTGCCATAAAAAACGCAGAATTAGAGGAGAGAGAAAATTTTAAAAATTCTTTTATTCGTAATTTCAGTCATGAATTACGGAACCCACTTACCAGTATTATCTCTATTACCAAAATACTTTCAGATACCGTATTGACCAATCAACAGCAAGATATGGTTACTTTTCTGCAACAGTCAAATGCGAATCTAAAACAGCTCTTAGATGACATTTTGAGTATCAGTATGATTTCTTCGGGAAGGTTAAAGCTTCGTGAAAATATTTTTAGTTTATCACAGCTATTTGATTTGCTCCGTTTTACCTATAAGACTAGGGCGCTAGATAATAATATTGAATTCGCCGTTAATGTAGATAAGAAGATTGCAGATCTTGTAGAAGGCGATAGATTGCGATTGTTTCAGGTGCTTACCAATTTACTTGATAACGCTTTTAAATATACACAAGCCGGTAGCATACGTTTAGACATTCATTTAAATCAGAAAAGAGCTAATAGGTTAAACCTTCGTTTTGAGATCATAGATACAGGAGTAGGTATATCGGTAGAAAACCAAGCAGCAATTTTTGAGAGCTTTTCGCAATTGAGTGGAGAACAAAATTCGGATATACCAAAAGGTACAGGTTTAGGCTTATCAATTGTGAAGGGGTTATTGAACTTAATGGACTCAGAAATTAAAGTAATTTCAAATGTTGATGAAGGATCTTCTTTCTATTTTGATTTAACGCTAAAACAACCTTTAGCAACTACGTCTAAGACGAGCATTATAACACCTCGTAAAAAGAAAGACAAAAAAGCAAAGTTCAAAACAGATAAGAAATTTAGAATATTATTGGCTGAAGATGATATTAACGTGCAAACGGTGCTGTTCAAATCTTTGTTAGATACCAATTATTTCTATATAGATCTCGTGAGTGACGGGGCGCTAGTAATGGAGAAACTTATTAATGAAGAGTATGATCTGTTATTAATTGATATTAACTTGCCGAATGTAACAGGAGATCAAGTGGCTCGGTTAATCAGAGATTTTCCTTTTAAGAACATTAAGAGTATACCGATTATAGGCATCACTGCATATTCCTATGAAGATGATTTTAAAGCTTTTAAGAAATCAGGGATGAACGCAGTTCTTTCTAAACCTTTTGAACATGATGAGCTTTTAGATACGATGGCGAAATACCTGAAATAGACAAAGTTATACTCCATGGAGGACTACAAATCTATAGTATATAGCATTCTTTCAATTTGCGAAATGAATGCTTTTTTTTGTTTCAATAGTAAGAAAAAACTTACAAATATGTTTTTTGTCGTCAATTAATCGCACTTTATCGAAGAATTAATTTTGCTCTTGTAGGATTCTTAAATAAGGAAATAGTACTATATTTTTACAAAAGATTTGAGGAACTAACTAACCTTAAGTTCACGAAAACACATGACCAACTTAATGAATACAATAAATTTTTAATATATGAATACTTCATATTTAGTGATTTTTTTGTTTGTATCGAGTACGATATGTTTTCTGTATTCACTCTTTTTGGTGCTGAACATTTTCTCTGTAAAAAAAAGATTGAATAGTTATTTAAAAAAAAAAGACAGTCCGATAGATGAAACAATTAACAATATCAGTAGTAATGGGTCTATTATGTGTAACCACATGGATATTAGCGGCACCAGTATTAACAACAAGTAAAGTAGACGTTGAAAAAGAAAAATCAACTACAGAAAATAATAATTTAGCGAGTAGAGCACAAACACTAACCATGTTATAAGAGTGCAAAAACGATAACAAACCCATTTACAATGGTTGAATAGTAAAGTGTTTGTTATGTTCCCCTAAAAGGGCATTTTGGAAGCAATTTCAAATGCCCTTTTTTCATGTTTAATAATGCCGAGTCAAATTAATTTATAACTAGCATTAAAGAATAGAGTTTTTTGCCCTAAATTGTTTGGCAGATTATCTCAGCCAAATGAAAATCACCAGAAAAACATTGGCCCTACTATTGGGTCCCTTATTATACTTATTTTTTTATAATTCAAGTCCGCCTTCAGGCATGTCTAATGATGCCTATGTAATGGTGGGAATTACACTTTGGATTGCCGTTTGGTGGATTACTGAGGCAGTGCCTATTGCGGTAACTTCTTTATTGCCTATAATATTATTTCCTCTTTCAGGAATCCTAGACGTGGGTGCTACTACTTCTGCTTACGGTGATAAATATGTATTTCTGTATTTAGGAGGATTTATTCTTGCGATTGCTATAGAAAAGTGGAACCTTCATAGGCGTATTGCTATTAATATTATCAATTTAATAGGAACCAATATTTATAGAATTATTCTAGGGTTTATGGTGGCCACGGCATTTCTTTCTATGTGGATCTCAAATACGGCAACTGCTGTAATGATGCTACCTATGGGGATGTCTATCGTATCAGAATTAAAAGACAATCCAAATACGGAAGCCAACGAAAACAGTATTTTCGGTAAAACCTTAATGTTAAGTATCGCTTATGCGGCATCTATTGGGGGGATTGCTACACTTATAGGAACTCCGCCTAATTTAGTTTTTGCGGGCTTTGTAGAAAAAACATATGGGATAGAAATTTCTTTTTGGCAATGGATGAAGTTTGGTTTGCCTATTTCTGTTCTATTGCTCGGAATCGCATGGTTCTATTTAACGCGTGTAGCATATACTTTTAAGCAAATAGAATTTCCTGGAGGTAAAAAAGAAATACAAAGGCTTAAGAAGGAATTGGGTCCTATGAAAAAAGAAGAAAAGGCTGTTCTTTTTGTTTTTATTCTTACTGCATTATGCTGGATTTTTAGAGCCTATTTACTTCAGAAATTTATTCCTAAAATAGATGATACTGCGATTGCTATTGCCGCTGCAATACTTTTATTTATTATTCCATCGAGCAAAAAAGAAGCGTTAATCATTTGGGAAGATGCGGTTAAAATACCATGGGGAATCATTTTATTATTTGGTGGTGGTATGGCACTTGCTTCTGGATTTCAAATTACAGGTTTGGCGGCATGGCTCGGGGCTCAAATGGGGTTGTTGCAAGGGCTATCATTATTCTTATTAGTTCTTTTTATTATTGCGGCTGTTAATTTTTTAACCGAGGTAACTTCAAATTTGGCAACAGCGGCTATGCTTATGCCAATTTTGGCGCCCATGGCTATGCAATTAGCTGTTAATCCGTTTATTTTAATGGTAGCAACAACACTTGCGGCGTCTTGTGCTTTTATGCTGCCTGTAGCTACACCGCCAAATGCCGTGGTATTTGGTTCTGGCTACCTTAAAATTTCAGATATGATAAAATCTGGATTTTGGTTAAATATCATTTCAGTATTGCTGCTTACCCTTATGGTATATTATGTACTACCACTACTTTGGGATTTAGATAGTTTAATGCCTTAGTTTTATTTAAAGAGAATCAGCAAAGCGCCTAATGCGGTTAGTATTAGAATCATTTTTCGGTAAAAATCATCTTTAATTATTTTAACCAAGCGCACTCCAACAAATAAGCCGATAATAATTCCAGGAACTAATTTTAAATTGATGAGGAGCGTATCTGTTGTAATTGTTTTCCAAACGAAGATGTGAAACGGTAACTTAAATACATTGACAATAAAAAATAACCAAGCGGCAGTGCCTATAAATTCATTTTTAGGCAAGCGCATCGCTAAGAAAAATATATTAGAAAATGCACCAGCCAAATTTCCAATCATAGTGGTGATACCTGCCATGACACCTGTAAATCCAGCAAAGGCCCAGTGAGTAGGTACGGATTTACTCTTTCTCCTGTCCCACCAGTACATCATTAGTACACTACCCAGAATTATAAAAGCCATTCCAAATTTAAAAGCTTCCTCATCCAAGTCTTTCCCGATAACCACGCCCATAAGTACTCCAGAAATCATCCAAGGTAAAAACCGGATAATATACTTCCATTGCGCATGTCTGTTGTAATAAATAACGGCAAAAATATCACCAATAATAAGTAAAGGAACAATGAGGCCTGTAGATTCTCTTGCGCCAAAAGCAATAGCCATTAATGTTACAATGATGATTGCAATTCCTTTAATGCCCGATTTTGAAATTCCTAAAATAATAGCAGCTAAAAAGGCTAAAATCCAAGAAGATTGAGGAATTGTTGTAGAAAGGGTTAAATACATGAAAACTGTTGCTCTGTGGTTTACAAAAGTATTGTAAAATAATTAACTTTAAAGGCAGACATACTAATTCCTAATCCCATGAAAGAGAGAATTGCAGCGGTAGATATATTTAGAGGAATGACAATTGTATTAATGATATTGGTGAATAATCCAGGTACCTGGGCTAGTGTGTATACACCGTTTTTACATGCAGATTGGCATGGATATACCCCAACTGATATGGTGTTTCCATTCTTTATATTTATTGTAGGAACATCAATTTTCTTTGCGTACAGTACTAAAAAGAGTAGTGTAGCGACTTACAAGAAAATAACAATTCGCAGTCTTAAATTAATAGGCTTAGGTTTGTTTTTGGGTGCTTTTACTTTGACCTTCCCATTTGTCAAGGATTTTTCTGAGATTCGTTTTCCTGGTGTATTGCAGAGAATTGGTGTCGTATTTTTTATTACTTCAATCCTATTTTTGAATTTTAATTGGAAACAATTAATGGCCGTTACAGCGCTAATTCTTGTAGGATATTGGGTGGTAATGGGCTTCATTCCTGTAAACGGAATAGCATCAACTTTTAATAGAGCTCCTAATAATTTAGCTAATTATGTAGATTTAAAGCTTTTGGGAACCCATATGTGGAAAGATGATTATGATCCTGAAGGAGTGTTAAGTACAATTCCAACGGTAGCAAGCTGCCTTTTAGGAGTATTCACGGGGCAGATCTTACGTACAAAGCGGCAAAATAAAACAACTATATTAATGGTGCTCGGGAGTGCTTTGTTACTTCTTGGCCATGTGTGGGATTTCGTTTTTCCGATAAATAAAGCGTTATGGTCTAGTAGTTTTGTATTGGTAAGTGCTGGTTGGGCTAACCTAATTTTAGCACTAATTTATTATATTACAACTATTAGAAAAGTGCAATTTGGGACGATGTTTAACTATGTAGGAGCCAATGCAATAACGGTATTTTTCTTATCCAGTTTTGTAGGTAAGTTATTTGGTTTGATACATGTTGGTACGGCTAACATTACTCTAAAATCATGGCTCTTTACGACGTTTTACGTTCGTGATTTTTTGCCTGCAGAACTCTCTTCTTTTTTATATGCCTTCACGATTATGAGCTTTTATTGCCTGATCGCTTTTATGCTTTACAAAAGACAAATTTTTATTAAAGTGTAGTGGCTATTCAATTAGAATGTGTAGTTTTATTTGAAACAAGAATGATTATGATAGATAGCGAAAAATATACAAAGATATACAGTGGTACCCAGGTAGGAGTGATTCTCTTAAAAGGATTATTTGAAGAGGCAGGTATTCCATACATTGAAAAAAACGAACAAAATTCGGGAGTGATTGCTGGTTTTGTAGGAGGCACCCCTTCAACAATATCCTTAGCGGTACTGGAGAAAGATAAAGAAAAGGCACAAGTTATTATTGCGGGTTATGAAAGCGGAGTAGCTAAAAACTAAGACCTATTGGCCATTAGTTTTGCCACATATTTCCCTATAACATCAAACTCAAGATTTACGATAGTTCCTTTTTTATAGGTATTAAAACGGGTGTGCTCATAGGTGTAAGGGATTATAGCGACACTAAAAGTATTTGCGCCAGAATTAATCACTGTTAGGCTGGTTCCGTCAATAGTGATAGATCCTTTTTCTATTGTAGGGTTGTTCAGTGCAGCATCATATTCAAAAGTAAATACCCAGCTACCTTCTTTTTCTTCTATAAGGATACAAGACCCAATTTGATCAACGTGTCCTTGAACAATATGGCCGTCTAGTCGAGAACCTAAAATCATGGCGCGTTCTAAATTTACTTTGTCACCCACCTTTAATTCATCGAGGTTGGTTTTCTGTAAAGTTTCATCAATAGCGGTTACGGTATAAGAATCGTCTTTTACGGCCACAACAGTCAAGCAAACACCATTATGAGATACACTTTGGTCTATTTTAAGATCAGGAGTAAGAGAAGACTTCACAGTAATGTGTAAATTTGTGTCTTCTTTCTTTAATGTCTTTACTTCTCCTAAAGTTTCAATTATTCCTGTAAACATGTGTCGTTTTAATTAACTAGTTTTGTGCTGTAAAATTACTATAAACCCATAAGATATCATGGAGGAAAGACAAAAAATAAAAGTAGGGGTTTCTATTGGCGATTTAAATGGAATAGGTTGTGAGGTAGTATTGAAGACTTTTGAAGACAATCGAATGTTAGATTTCTGTACTCCTGTGATTTTTGCATCTAATAAAACAATATCATACCAAAAGACAGAGCTTAAGTTAGATATTAATTATCATGGGGTTCAAGAAGCTTCAAAAGCTTTGGATGGTAAGATTAATGTGGTTAATGTATGGCGTGAAATTCCGAATATTAAGTTTGGAGAAGCTACTGCAGAAGCAGGTGATTTTGCTATCAAATCTTTAAAAGCAGCGGTTCAAGCTCTAAAAGAAGGAGCGATAGATGTTTTAGTTACCGCGCCTATAAATAAGAACAACATACAAGCTGAGGATTTTAAATTCCCAGGGCATACAGATTTTCTTGCTCAAGAATTAGAAGGAGAGAGTCTGATGTTTATGATCACGGACGACTTGAAAGTAGGTTTACTCACAGATCATATTGCCGTTAAAGATGTTGCCGCAGCAATAACACCAGAATTAATAAAAAGCAAAGTAGCGACCATAGAGCAGTCTTTAAAAGTAGATTTTGGAATCTCTAAACCTAAAATAGCGATATTAGGTATCAATCCACATAGTGGTGATAATGGTATTATTGGTAAAGAGGATGATGATACTTTAAAACCAGCTATTAAAGAACTTTCAGATAGCGGGAGCCTAGTTTTTGGCCCTTATTCAGCAGATAGCTTTTTTGGATCTGATGGATATAAGAGTTTTGATGCTATTTTGGCGGCATATCACGATCAAGGGTTAATTCCGTTTAAAACCTTATCATTTGGTAGAGGTGTAAATTACACGGCAGGATTAAATAAAGTACGCACGTCTCCAGATCATGGTACTGCCTATGAAATAGCAGGAAAAGGAAAAGCAGATCATAGCTCATTTGAAGAAGCTGTTTTTAAGGCGATAGAGATCTTTAGAAATAGAAAAGAATACAGCGAGCTAACGGCAAATCCTCTTAAAAAGTCAAGATTAAAAAGAGAATTTAGATAAATAAGTCGAGCGAGAAATAATTTTTAGCTAATTTTATTAGTAAATACAGCCCTTGAACGCTATTTTACAAAAAAAGCTAAAAAGTTGGGTTTTAGTAAAATAATAGTATCTTTGCACCCGCCTTTACGTGGCAGGAGCACTAAATAAGTGTCAAACATGAAGAAGCATAAAGAGTTCGTGATTCCTTTTTCAGGATTGAAGCAAGGAAGGCATGAATTTAATTTTGAAATAGACAATACGTTCTTTGAATCTTTTGAATACGATGAGTTTAATAGCGCTGCCATTAATTTAGCAGTGGTATTAAATAGATCTAGTACCATGTTAGAGTTAGAGATAGCTGCGAAGGGTACTGTAAATGTTTATTGTGATGTTACGAATGAACCTTATGACCAACCTATAATGGCAGATTTAGAACTGCTAGTTAAATTTGGTGATGAGTTTAATGATGACAATGATGAAATTCTGATACTTCCTCACGGAGATTTTCAGGTAGATATTTCGCAATATGTTTATGAAATGATCGTTTTAGCAGTGCCGCTAAAAAAAGTTCACCCTGGAATAGAGGACGGAACTTTAAAGTCAGCAGCATTGGATAAACTAGAAAAGTTGCATCCAAAAGAAGTAAAAGAAAATAAAAATAAAGAAACGGATCCTCGTTGGGATTCATTAAAAAAGTTATTAACGGATAAATAAGTTTTAAAAATGGCGCATCCAAAACGGAAGATTTCCAGAACAAGAAGAGATAAAAGAAGAACACATTATAAGGCTGTTGCCCCTACTCTTGCAAAAGATCCAACAACTGGTGAAATGCATTTGTACCACAGAGCACACTGGCATGAAGGTAAATTATACTACAGAGGCCAAGTTTTAATTGATAATACAGAAGAAGCAGTTGCTTAATTAACTTCTGATATAAGTATATGGACTCCCACTTGCAAAAGTTGGGAGTTTTTTTATGACAGCAATCCAAAATCTCAAAAACAAGTCTTTTTAAGATAAAAAGTCGCAAAAAATCACTAATTTTCACCAAATTTGTGGCTTTTTTAAAGATTTTAAGCACAAAAACGTTTCTAAATGGGTAAACTATCAGCGGCCATCACGGCGGTAGGGGCTTATGTTCCAGAGTTTGTAATGACTAACAAAATGTTAGAAGATCTAGTGGATACTAATGATGAGTGGATCACTACTAGAACAGGCATAAAAGAAAGAAGAATACTAAAAGAAGAAGGAGCTGGTACGTCTTATATGGCGATTAAAGCTGCGGAAGATTTAATAAAGAAAAGGGGTATAGACCCTAAAGAAATAGATTTAGTGCTCGTAGGTACGGCTACTCCAGATACTTTGGTAGCTTCTACAGCAGCATTTGTAGCCTCAGAAATAGGAGCGACCAATGCTTTTGCTTTTGATTTGTTGGCGGCATGTTCAAGCTTCTTATTTGGAATGTCTACAGCAGCAGGTTTTATAGAATCTGGAAAGTATAAAAAAGTGCTTTTAATAGGGGCAGATAAAATGTCATCTATTATTGATTATAAAGATAGAACTACCTGTATTATTTTTGGAGATGGCGCAGGAGCTGCACTTTTTGAACCTAATGAAGAAGGTTTAGGGATGCAGGATGAATATTTACGTTCTGATGGAAACGGGAGAGCTTATTTAAGCATGAATGGTGGAGGATCTATCATGCCTGCTACGGAAGAGTCGGTTAAAAACAAACAACACTATATTTTTCAGGACGGTAAAACCGTATTTAAGTTTGCTGTATCTAATATGGCAGATGCTGCAGCAGAAATCATGGAACGCAATTCATTAACACATGATGATATTGCCTGGTTGGTACCACACCAAGCCAATAAGCGTATCATAGATGCTACAGCGAACAGAATGGGCTTAGATCATGATAGTGTGATGATGAATATCCAACGGTATGGAAATACGACATCAGCTACTTTACCGTTATTATTAAACGATTACGAGAAGCAGTTGAAAAAAGGGGACAACTTAGTTTTTGCAGCTTTCGGAGGTGGATTCACGTGGGGATCTATCTATTTAAAATGGGCATATAACTCAAAATAACAATATCAACTATATATTAAACTAGAATTCGATGGATATTAAAGAAATTCAAAGCTTGATTAAATTTGTAGCCAAATCTGGTGCTAGCGAAGTTAAATTAGAGATGGAAGACATCAAAATAACGATTCGCACAGGAGCAGTTGGTCCTGAACCAGCTACTTATGTTCAACAGATACCAATGGCACACAACCCAATGGTACCTGCAGCGCCTGCACCTGCACAAGAAGGAACTCCTTCAGTAGAAATTGCAGCAAAAGCAGAAGTTAATGATGATGATAAATACATCACTATTAAATCTCCAATTATTGGTACATTTTACAGAAAAGCATCTCCAGAAAAACCAGTTTTTGTTGAGGTAGGTAGTGTCATAAATAAAGGTGATGTGCTTTGTGTTATTGAAGCGATGAAGTTATTTAACGATATTGAATCTGAAGTTTCAGGTAAGATTGTTAAAGTTTTAGTAGACGATTCTTCACCAGTAGAATTTGATCAACCATTATTCTTGGTAGATCCATCATAAGAAGTTTTAGATACTTAAATTTTAAGTGGTTGTCGTCAACCATTTAAAATCATTTAAAATTTAGGATTCAACTAACAAAATTTCAAAAGATGTTTAAAAAGATATTAATTGCAAATAGAGGAGAGATTGCACTGCGTATTATCAGAACTTGCCGCGAAATGGGAATTAAAACTGTTGCAGTTTATTCTAAGGCAGATGAAGAAAGTTTGCATGTACGCTTTGCAGATGAAGCAGTATGTATTGGCCCAGCTCCTAGTAGCGAGTCTTATTTAAAAATACCTAATATTATAGCAGCTGCAGAAATTACAAACGCCGATGCTATTCACCCAGGATATGGGTTTTTATCTGAAAATTCTAAATTTTCAAGAATTTGTGCAGAACACGATATTAAATTTATTGGTGCCTCTGGGGATCAAATAGATAAAATGGGTGATAAAGCTACTGCAAAGGAAACAATGAAAGAAGCGGGTGTACCATGTGTACCTGGTTCTGAAGGTTTACTTAAAGATATTGCCGATGCGAAGAAGGTTGCTAAAAAAATGGGATATCCTGTTATGATTAAAGCAACTGCCGGTGGTGGTGGTAAAGGAATGCGTGCAGTTTGGAGTGAAGATAAGATAGAAGATCTTTTCAACAGCGCTGTTCAAGAAGCTAAAGCTGCCTTTGGGAATGGTGGTATGTACATGGAAAAACTTATTGAAGAGCCAAGACATATCGAGATTCAAATTGTGGGTGATCAATACGGAAAAGCATGTCACTTGTCAGAAAGAGATTGTTCTGTGCAAAGACGTCACCAAAAGCTTACGGAAGAAACACCTTCTCCTTTCATGACCGATAAGTTAAGAGAAGAAATGGGTGCCGCAGCAGTAAAAGCTGCTGAGTTTATAAAATATGAAGGTGCGGGTACTATAGAATTTTTGGTAGATAAACACCGAAATTTCTATTTTATGGAAATGAATACACGTATTCAGGTAGAGCATCCAATTACAGAACAAGTGATAGATTACGATCTAATTCGTGAGCAAATTCTTGTTGCTGCCGGTGTGCCAATTTCTGGTAAGAATTACTTGCCAAAATTACATTCTATTGAATGTAGAATTAATGCAGAAGATCCGTATCATGATTTTCGCCCTTCACCAGGAAAAATTACAACATTACATACTCCAGGAGGTCATGGTATTCGTTTAGATACGCACGTTTATAGTGGGTATACCATACCACCAAACTATGACTCTATGATCGCAAAATTAATTACCACTGCTCAAACTAGAGAAGAGGCAATTAATAAAATGAAGCGTGCATTAGATGAGTTTGTTATTGAAGGAATTAAAACAACAATCCCTTTTCACAGACAATTAATGGATCATCCAGATTATTTGGCAGGAAACTACACCACCAAATTCATGGAAGATTTTAAAATGGATCCTCCTAAGGAATAAATAAAATGAAAAACTCCGGCGCTATGCCGGAGTTTTTGTTTTGTAAGTATTTTAAAAAAATCAAGCGATAACTTTATTCTTTATTTCTACAGATTCTAAAGCCTTGATCCATGGCTTTTCTTTTAGCGTCATTATAGCCTCTGTGAGCTACCTTAGCATATGTATCTATGTTGATCCATCCGCCACCTCTTTGTGTTCGGTATGTTCCTTTAGAAATATGTTCTGTTACATGCCACTCTTCACACCATTCCATCACATTGCCAGTCATATCATAAAAGCCTAG